>JBAWHH010000171.1:0-1701 GCA_049593715.1 Rhodocyclaceae bacterium | reverse complement strand
GCAGCAACGAGAAGTTCCATGGCCTGCTGGAGCCCCTGGCCGACAAACTCGGTGCCGCCGTGGGCGCTTCCCGCGCCGCGGTGGATGCGGGCTATGCGCCGAACGACTACCAGGTGGGGCAGACGGGCAAGATCGTTGCGCCGCAGCTCTACGTGGCGGTCGGCATCTCCGGCGCCATCCAGCACCTGGCGGGCATGAAGGACAGCAAGGTCATTGTGGCCATCAACAAGGATCCGGACGCGCCGATTTTCCAGGTGGCGGATTACGGGCTGGTGGGCGACCTGTTCCAGATCGTGCCCGAACTGACCGCGGCCCTGGGGTGAGGTGGCGGCTGGTCGCCACGCCGGGTGAACTTTCCCGCCGACCTTTTCCCCGCGCCATGGCCTATTCTCGCCTGGTTGCCTCTGCTGGCGGTGTTGGGCTGGAGCGTCTGGCGGGCACCGTGGCGCAAGCTGGGGGAAGGGCGGTTCCATGTCCTGGCGGGGACCATCGTGGCGCTGATGCTGCTCTGGTCGCTGCAGGCCGGTGTGAAACCCGGCCTGAGCTACCACCTGCTCGGTGCTACCGTCGCCGCCCTGGTTTTCGGTCCTCATGTTGGCTCGATCGGCCTGAGTTTGGTCCTGGCGGCGGTCACGCTCAATGGCGATGCCGCCTGGAGTGCCTACGCGCTGAACGCGCTGACCATGGTGTTGGTGCCGGTTTGGCTGGCTTTCGCCCTGTTTTGGGCGGCAGACCGGCTGCTGCCGAACCACCTTTTCGTCTACATTTTTGTCGCTGCGTTTCTCGGCGCCGCGCTTACCGTGACCGGGGCCGGCGTATTTGCATCGATCCTGCTGTGGTCGGCGGGTGTGTATCCTGCCGACTATCTGGCGGGGGAATACCTGCCGCCGTATCTGCTCCTGGCCTTCTCCGAAGCCTGGCTGTCCGGCATGGCCATCACGCTGATGGTGGTCTACCGTCCCGGATGGGTTTCCACCTTCGATGATCGCCGCTACATCCTGAACAAGTAGTTTCTGCCGCCGCGGCGTTTCCCGTGGCGCTTTTCCTGAACCCGAGCGAGACAAACATGAGCCAATACATTGCGCCGATCAAAGACATGAAGTTCGTCCTGCAGGAACTGGCAGGTCTGGAGCAGGTTACCCAGTTGCCCGGCTGCGAAGAAGCCACGCCCGACGTGGTGGAAGCCATCCTGGAGGAAGCCGGCAAGTTCGCCGGCGAGGTGCTGGCGCCGCTGAACTGGACCGGCGACCAGCAGGGTGCCACGTGGGATGCCGGCACGGTGACCATGCCGGAAGGTTTCGCCGACGCCTACAAGCAGTTCATTGCCAACGGCTGGAACGGTATCGGCGATGACCCTGAGTACGGCGGCCAGGGAATGCCCAAGCTGGTGGTGGCGGCGGTACAGGAAATGTGGAAAGCGGCCAATATGTCTTTCTCCCTTTGCCCGCTGCTCACTGGCGGCGCCATCGACTCGCTGGAGTTGCGCGGCACCGACTTCCTCAAGAACAAATACCTGCCCAAGATGGTGGCCGGCGAATGGACCGGCACCATGAACCTGACCGAGCCCAACGCGGGTTCCGACCTGGCGGCGGTGCGTTCCCGCGCCGAACCCCAGGCGGACGGCACCTACAAGGTCTTCGGCCAGAAAATTTTCATCACCTACGGCGAGCACGACATGGCGGAGAACATCATCCACCTCGT
>JBAWHH010000170.1:0-3112 GCA_049593715.1 Rhodocyclaceae bacterium | reverse complement strand
ACGCTCGACCCGGCGGCGCTCAAGGTGGATTTCGAGCGTTCCTTCGAGGAAATCGAGGCCCAGTACGTCACGCTGGAGGGGGTGGAAGGGCGGGGGTTCTTCGCCACCATGGTGAACACCCTGCATCTGCGCGGCCGGGTCCCGCTGGCAGAGGAGGCAAAGCGGCTGTATCAGATCCTCTGGCACCAGTTTCACTGGAAAACAGCGGACGAGTTCAGCCCGCGCCTGGAACTGTTCGGCCGGCCGCTGTTTCTCAACGAAATCATGCGGCGCATCTACCTCCGCAGTTTTCCCGACCACCGTTGATCCGCGGGCGACGCTTTCTTCAATGGATCTCAGGGCGCTGGATCTTCGTCCAGGGTGCTGAGGTGCTGTTGCGCCGCGGCACCAAGCCGGCGGTCGAAAGTCACCAGCGGTGATTTGAGGTCAGCGGCCAGCCAGAGATAAGCGGCATCGTAGGCGGAGAGGGCGTAGCGTTCTGCCAGCGCGAGGGTTTGCAGCAGGTTGATGCCGTGCACGGTGAGCGGGACGGCGGAAAATTGCGCCAGTCCGTTTTCGATATCGCCACGCCGCCCCTGCCGCAGTTTCTTCAGTGCAACGCTGGCGACTTCGTAATCGATCAGCGTCGGCGCGTGCAGATCGTTTCCCGCCAGACGGGCAACCGCTTCATCACGCTCGACTTCTTGGAACAGTACCGCGCAGAGCACGCTGCAGTCGACCACCAGCGGCGGGAGCATGGCGTAACGGGCCGGCGGTTCGGCGACGAATAGGGCTGCGGACATCAGCGCGCATCGCGCAGTTGGCGCAGGATATCCACGGCGCGGGGCAAATCGGAGATCGGCTGCGGGCTGCCGGCACGCAGCTCGTTGGCGATCTGTTCGATGGTCTTCTCCCCGCGGCGGACCGGCTCGCGGCCGGGCGAAGTCGCCAACGATGAGTCGTGTGCCGTCGCGGCGGACGGTTCATTCACCACCGCACTTTCGATGATGGCCATCAACTCCCCCTGCAGCGAGCGGTGGTTGCGCTCGGCGCGGGCGCGTAGCTTGTCCGCCAGCGCGTCCGGAACATTCTTGACGGAAAGGTTGGTGCTCATGGGAAACCCCCGCAGGCATATCAAAATGGAGCCATAATGGATCCATTGTGAAGCTGCTGACTTCCCTCGTCAAGTCCGATGCCGAGCCATTGCACGGCTTGTGGGTCGGCTGGCGAAACGACGCTCGACCGTCGTCCCCGTACAGGCGGTAACCCAGGAGTAGCGTGGCAGGGCGTTCGTTATGAATTCCCGCTTCCCCGCGGGAATGAAGGGTATCGGACGGGAATTGGTTTCTGGCGTTTCGGCGAACCAGGGTTCTTCCAGTGCCCTGGTTACCGGTTCTCGGCCTACAACCAGCCTTCCCCGGCAACAACATGCCAGGAAAGACCGGGTAGGGGAGAGTCGTCCGCTCAGTAGCGGTAGTGCTCGGACTTGTACGGACCCTGTTTCGGCACGCCGATGTAGGCGGCTTGCTGATCGGTCAGTTCGGTCAGTTGGGCATTGAGCTTCTTGAGTTGCAGCCGCGCCACTTTTTCGTCCAGGTGCTTGGGCAGCGTGTAGACGCCCACCGGATAATCGGCGTTGCGGCTGTAAAGCTCGATCTGGGCGATGGTCTGGTTGGCGAAGCTGGAGGACATCACATAGCTCGGGTGCCCGGTGGCGCAACCCAGGTTCACCAGCCGGCCCTTGGCCAGCAGGATGATGCGCTTGCCGTCGGGGAAGATGATGTGATCCACCTGGGGCTTGATCTCCTCCCACTGGTACTTCTCGATGGAGGCGACGTCGATCTCGTTGTCGAAGTGGCCGATGTTGCACACGATGGCCTGGTCCTTCATCTTCGCCATGTGGTCGTGGGTGATCACGTGGTAGTTGCCGGTGGCGGTGACGAAGATGTCGGCCTTGTCGGCGGCGTAATCGATGGTCACGACGCGATACCCTTCCATCGCCGCCTGCAGGGCGCAGATGGGGTCGATTTCGGTGACCCACACCTGGGCTGACAGGGCGCGCAGCGCCTGGGCCGAGCCCTTGCCCACATCGCCATAGCCGCACACCAGCGCCACTTTGCCCGCCACCATGACGTCGGTGGCGCGCTTGATGCCATCCACCAGGGATTCGCGGCAGCCGTACAGGTTGTCGAACTTGGACTTGGTGACCGAGTCATTCACGTTGATGGCGGGAATCTTCAGGTCGCCGCGCTCGTGCATCTGGTAGAGGCGATGCACGCCCGTGGTGGTCTCTTCCGTCACGCCTTTGATCTGCGCCAGGCGGGTCGAATACCAGGTTGGATCAGTGGCAATCCGCGCCTTGATGGCGGCAAACAGCACGCGCTCTTCTTCGCTACCCGGATTGGCGAGGACACTGGCGTCCTTCTCCGCCTTGCTGCCCAGGTGCAGGAGCAGCGTGGCGTCGCCGCCGTCGTCCAGGATCATGTTGGAGTAACCACCGTCTTTCCATTCGAAAATCCGGTGGGTGAAGTCCCAGTATTCGGTCAGCGATTCGCCCTTGAAAGCGAACACCGGCGTGCCGGCGGCGGCGACGGCGGCGGCGGCGTGATCCTGGGTCGAGAAGATGTTGCACGAGGCCCAGCGCACTTCGGCGCCGAGGGCCTGGAGGGTCTCGATCAGCACCGCGGTCTGGATGGTCATGTGCAGCGAACCGGTGATGCGCGCGCCTTTCAGCGGCTGGCTGACCGCGTATTCGTCGCGGATCGCCATCAGGCCGGGCATTTCAGTTTCGGCGATGCGGATTTCTTTGCGTCCCCAGTCGGCCAGCGACAGGTCGGCGACGTGATAGTCGGAAAACTTCTGGGTATCGGCTCCAGCGTTCATGGCTGCTCCTGAAACGAGTGCAGCGGGTAGCGGGTGCGGCTCACCTGGCGCACCCCGCGTCCGGCACGGGGTTAGGTGAGCGCCGTTGAACACCGCCTGGGGAAGGCGGTTTTCCGAGCCTGGGGACCGCTGGGGGGCGGCACCTTGCACCGCTCCTCGGAATGCCTTGATTATCCAGGGGGGGTTATCGTCATCCGGCGGCAAAAGTACACGCAAACGGGCCGCGCCGAAGCGCGGCCCGTCGTTTTGC
>JBAWHH010000169.1:0-3031 GCA_049593715.1 Rhodocyclaceae bacterium | reverse complement strand
CTGCAGGGCCACGCCGGCAAGATCCCCGACAACGCCGGCATGGCCACCACCCTGACCGCCTTGGTCCTGCGGGGCACCCGCTACTACGTCGCCCACGTCGGCGACACCCGCGCTTATCTGCTGCGCGGTGGGCACCTCACCCAGCTCACCGAAGACCATACCTGGGATCACCCGGAACTCACCAACGTGCTGCGCCGGGCCATCGGGCTCGACGCGCACCTGGTGGTCGATCTTGCCGACGGCGACCTGCAGCCGGGTGACCGCTTCGTCCTCGTTTCGGACGGCGTCTGGGGCACGCTGGGTAACGATGGCATTGCCAAAGTGCTGTCGAGCCATTCCGATGCCGAGCGGGCCGCCGAGGCCCTGGTTTTCAAGGCGGAACGGCGCGGCTCCAAGGACAACTGCACTGCGCTGGTGGCCAACGTCCTCGGTCTTCCGGCGGGCAACCTGCGCGACACCCTGGCGAGCGCCAGCCGCTTGCCCCTGCCGCCACGCCTCAAGCCGGGCCAGGAAATCGACGGCCTGCACGTGCTGGACCTGCTCCACGAATCCCGCGTCACCCTCCTATACAAAGTGGTGCTCGACGGCGCACCGGGCTCGGCACCACTGGTTCTGAAGACCCTGCGGCCGGAAGCCGGCGACGCGGAGGCGATCGCCGCGTTCGCCCACGAGGAATGGCTGGCGCGCCGCGCCGTAGCGCCTTGTTTTCCCCAAGCCGTCCATCACCCGGACCGGGCCCATCTCTACTACCTGATGACCTGGCAGCCGGGTGAAACGCTGAAAGCGCGGCTCGCCCGCGGCCACCGCTTCGCCCCCCACGAAGTCGCGGCGCTGGGCATCCGCCTGCTGCGCGGTGTTGCTCTCCTGCACCGGCTGGGCATCGTCCATCGGGACATCAAGCCGGACAACCTGCAGCTCGGTCCCCAGGGGCATCTGACCATCCTCGATCTCGGTGTCGCCGCCAGCGACGGCGACGACTTCCGCGAGATCAACAACCCGGGCACGCCGTCCTACATGGCGCCCGAACTGTTTGCCGGCGAGGGGGCCAGCGTGTCGAGCGACCTCTATGCCTGCGGCGTCACGCTGTATGAATTGCTGACGCGCAAATACCCCTACGGCGAGATCGAGCCGTTCCAGCGCCCGCGTTTCGGCCAGCCGGCACCGGCCACGCGCTACCGCCCGGACACCCCGGAATGGCTGGAAAACCTGTTGCTGAAAGCCTGTGGGAGGGAACCCTCCGCCCGCTTCGAGACCGCGGAGGAGTTTCTTCTTGCCCTGGAGCACGGCGCCCATCGGCCCCTGGGCGCGGCGCGGCGGGTGCCGCTGGCAAGCCGCAATCCCGCCCTGCTGCTGAAGGTGGTGGCGGCGGCTTCGCTGCTCGCCAACCTGCTGATGCTGATCTGGATGACCTGGAAACCCGTTTGAAGCTGGAGCAAAACCTCATGAAAAGACAGAAACTGGTGGTGGTGGGCAACGGCATGGCGGGCATCCGCACCGTCGAAGAGTTGCTGAAGCTCGCGCCCGACCTGTACGAAATTGCGGTGTTCGGCGCCGAGCCCCACGGCAACTACAACCGCATCCTGCTCTCGCCCGTTCTTGCGGGCGAGATGACGCTGCCGGACATCGTGCTCAACGATTTCGGCTGGTACCGCAGCAACGGCATCACCCTGCACACCGGCAAGAAGGTGGTGAAGATCGACCGGACCGCCCGTAAGGTGATCGCCGACGACGGCACCGAGGAGGACTACGACCGCCTGCTGCTTGCCACCGGATCGACCCCATTCATCCTGCCGGTGCCCGGCTCCGATCTACCGGGGGTGATCGCCTACCGCGACATCGCCGATACGGAGACGATGATCCAGACCGCCGCCAGCTACAAACACGCGGTAGTGATCGGCGCCGGGCTGCTCGGGCTGGAAGCGGCCAACGGCCTGCGGCTGCGCGGCATGGACGTGACGGTGGTCCATCTCGCCGACTGGATCATGGAACGCCAGCTCGACAAGACCGCCGCCGACCTGTTGCAGAAATCGCTGGAGGATCGCGGCCTGAAGTTCCTGCTGGGCAAACAGATGGAGGCCCTGACGGAGAAGAATGGCCGCGTAGGAGCGGTGCGGACCAAAGACGGCATCGAGGTCGCCGCCGACCTGGTGGTGATGGCCGCGGGGATCCGCCCCAACACCGCCCTGGCGGAATCGGCCAAGATCCACTGCCACCGCGGCATCGTGGTGAACGACACGATGCAGACCTACGACCCGAAGATCTACGCCGTGGGCGAATGCGTCAATCACCGCGGCACCGTCTATGGCCTGGTGGCGCCGCTGTTCGAGCAGGCCAAGGTCTGCGCCAATCACCTGGCCAACTTCGGCATCGGCCGTTACGGCGGCTCGTCCATCTCCACCAAACTCAAGGTCACCGGCATCGACGTGTTTTCCGCCGGAGAGTTCACCGGCGGCAAGAACACGGAAGAGATCGTGCTCCACGACCGCGCCGGCGGCGTCTACAAGAAGCTGGTGGTGGCGGGCGAAAAGCTGGTGGGCGCGGTGCTGGTGGGCGACACGGCGGACGGCGCCTGGTACTACCGGCTGATCAAAGACGAAGCGCCGATCGGCGAGATCCGCGACCGGCTGATGTTCGGCGAAAGCTCACTGGGCGAGTCCGGCCACGCCGGCGGCCACAACGCCGCCTCGATGCCGGATACGGCGGAAGTGTGCGGCTGCAACGGCGTCTGCAAAGGCAGCATCGTCAGAGCGATCCGGGAACAGGGCCTGTTCACCATCGACGAGGTGCGCAAACACACCAAAGCCTCCTCGTCCTGCGGCTCCTGCACCGGGCTGGTGGAACAGATCCTCGCCTCGACGGTGGGTGGTGCCTACAAGCCGGCTTCCGCCGCCGACAAGCCGCTGTGCGCCTGCACCGATCACCCCCATGCCACGGTGCGCAAAGCGATCCGCGAACACCGGCTGCTGTCGATTCCAGCGGTGCAGGCATTCCTGGAATGGCGCACCCCCAACGGCTGCGCCACCTGCCGGCC
>JBAWHH010000168.1:0-14988 GCA_049593715.1 Rhodocyclaceae bacterium | reverse complement strand
CCAACAGCCGACCCAGGGGGGCGGTGCTGACGGCGAACTGCTCGGCCGCCGGCCCTTCGGGCGCGAATTCGGCCGGGCGTGGCACCGGGGTGACGTCGTGGATGTTGAGAATTGGCTTGTCCATGGGCAATTGCTCCCGATAAAGAAGGTCATGATTTCTCGGGTCGGCCCAAGACGAGCTGCGACCGATCCCTGCCGCCGTTTCCACCTTCGCGACCGCATCACAGACGCGCAAGTTCGAAGGTGTTTCGATGCTGCGCCGCGGGGGCGTCGAAATGGCTGCCCATTCGACGGCGCTGGCACCCGGCCAACCAGCCGGCAATCAACAGACTTGGATTACAACTGCGCGATCCACTGCCGGACGATGCCGGCCACTGCCGATTCGTGTTGATCGAGCGCCTCCCCGGACTGCAGCGTGAGCACGCACCGATCCTTGGCGGGCCATTTGAGCAGGTGGACGGGATCGTCGATCTGGAAATCCTTGGGGGGACTCTTCACTTTCGCGCCGGTGTGAAGCACGAGCTGGATGTCTTTGGGCGGGTACAGCTTGAAGGTGGCGAAGTGGTCGTCGATCTTGAAGCTGGGCGCGTTCCATTTCACTTCTTCGGTGATGCGCGGGTCCAGCCCGAGGATGATCTCCCGCAGCCTTCGGATGGCTGCTGCATGGGGATGGTCGAGCTTGTCGAGAAAGACGTCCACCGACGGCGAGCCCGTTGCTACTGCGGGCGATTTTCGTGTTGCCATGGTCTGGTTCCTCCTTGCGAAGGGGTGCCATCCCCCGGGGCTCGCGGCCGCGCCGCGCCCCCGGAAGGTTCAGGCAATGCTTTCCCGCAACTGGAAGATGTTGCCTTCCGGGTCACAGCCGTTGCGCACCCGGAATCCCGGCCCCTGCCATTCGTTCTCGAACAGCCGCCCGCCCAACCGCGCCGCCTCCTGCTCCGCCTGCAGCAGGCTGGCGACGGTGAAGAACAGCTTGATCGGCGTTTCCTCCCGCGGCACCGGCGGCGACTCGACAACGACACCTGAGGCGTACTGCGCCGGAATGGCGTGGACGATGAGCTGGAAATCGGCGCTGGACAGGACCACGTGCTCGGCATCGGAATGGAGCCGGCCCATGGCGAGCAGCGTTTCGTAGAAGCCGGCCAGGCGCTCCAGGTCGAGGGCATAGATCAGGGCACCGGCGCGGGCGACCATGGCAGCCATCAATCAGGCGGCCCCACGTCCAGCGCGTCGCCATTGCCGAGATAGAGATCCGTCTTCGATCCGTGGCGCGCGCTGCCCCGCAGCACCGGCAGCCCTGCCGCCACCATCTTTTCCACCGCCTTGATGCCGGTGCAGTGGTTGCAGCCGAAGTGCTCGATGCCGTAACCCGCCAGGGCATCGATGACGCCATCGCGCTTGTCGTCCCAGTCTTCGAACGGCGAGAGGTGCAGGCCGCCATAGACGGCATGGATGCGGCTGCCCTCGGCGAACGTCTGCCGGGCGTAATCCAGCAGGCTGAGCACGCCGCCGTGGCCGCAGCCGGTCACCATCACCAGGCCCCGATCCCGCACGTTGAAATACAGCACGTTTTCGCCCTGCACCTGCAGCAGGGTACGCATGGGGAACTGCACCAGCGCCAGGCCGCCGAACAAGCGCAGGGGCTGGGCGGGGGCGGCCTCGATCACCTTGCCGGTATGCCCCTTCGCCGCGATGAATTCGTAGCCCTCGGGCTGGAAACCTGCGGGCACGTAAATGGGAAGATCAGGGCAGTGCCTGAGGGCGGCGCCGATGCCCCAGAAGTGGTCGAAATGTTCGTGGCTGATCACCAGGCATTCGATGCGGCGCTCCTGCAATAGCCGGTCGATGCCTTCTTCGGCAAAGCGCTTCTCCATCCATTGCGGATTCCAGCCGCTGTCGAACAGCACGCGGTGCAAGGTGCCGTCGGGTTCCTCCGCTTCGATCAGGGCGCAGGATCCGGCGGCATTGTCGGCGTGCAGGGCGCCGAAAGGCGGCCAGGGAAGCTGGTACTGGCTGACGTCGAAACCGCCCGCGGCTTTGATGTCGCCGAGCAGGGTGGCGTTGTCGAGCCAGCCGATTTCGGAGACGCACAGCACGCGCAAGCGCGCCAATTCGCCCACGGAGAACTTATCTGCAGTCTGCGGCATGGTGCAAGCCCTCCCTTCCTTCCGATGCCGGTAACCGGCCGGCACGCCGGGGCGACGAGCCGCTCAGGCGCCCGCCAGCACCTGGGCGATCATCGTACCGTCCGGCGGCACCAGATTGTGTTCCGCCGGAACGACGTAGGTTACCGCCCGGCCGTGGAGCGGTGGCACGTTGTTCAGATCCTGGCTGAAACCCGGCACCAGCAGATCGCCGAAGCCGAAGCCGGCGCCGCGCACGATGGACACGTAACGGATCTCGGGGTGCCGATGCCCATTGAGCCAGTGCAGCGTACTGCCGGGAATGGCCGGGGCCAGATCCATCAACACTGGCCACGAGTGCTTGACCGCGCGGTAAGCCCCACCCCCGAAGACGTCCCTCACCAAACCGAATGGCCCGCCTCCATGGGTTGCGTCCAGCGCCTGCAGCGCCCGCTCGGTGCCGAGGTTGGGGGCGGCAATGGTGACCAGACGCACCACCCGCCCCGGCCCGCCGCGCACCAGCGCCATCCGCGCCACCACGCCACCGGCGGAATGGCCGACCAGAGTGATGGGCTCGTTGGCATGGCGGGTTTCCAGCGCCCGCAGGGCAGCGAGGAGCATGTCCGATTGCAGCGCCAGGGGCGCGGTGGAGGGGAGTTCAATACTGTAGGCCCGGTTGGGCCCGGTAGGCACCGGAGGCGGCAGCGCCGGCCCCGCTGGCCCCGGGACGATGACGCCCGCCCGGGGCCAGCCGTTGGCGGCCAGCACATCATTGACGCCGCTGCGCTCCCAGGACAGCGCGTCGCCCAGATAACCATGCACCAGCAAAACGACATGGGCCTGGGCGGACTGGGCCCACAAGGCACCACAAACCAGGGCAAGACAGAAGACGATTCGCTTCATGGCGCTCCCTCCCAGAAAAACGCACATCGGATCGGCCGTTGCCCGCATTTTAGGAACACCTGCCGCGATTGCGCCAGTAGTCCGAAGTTTTTGACGGAGCCCGCCTGGGTAGCCCCCCAATGGGCAAATGGGGCCCACCGTTCGCGAAAGAACCGGAAGACCGGCGTGGAGCGGGAGCCCCCTCTCCGATCGCTTAGTAGTGCAATTCATAATTTCGCGCACGTATTTTTCAGGCAGCCAGCCTCAGGGGCTGGAAGAGCCAGTCGCGCGAATGCATGCGTGCGATGAGCGCGTTGAGATCGTCGCGGGTGAATTTCCACTCGAAGGGCCGGGCGATGCGCTCGAAGTAGCGCTCGAAGTTGTTCAGGCGTTCGGCGACGGCGTCCAGACAAGAGAAGTCGTTGGGCGTGAGTGCCTTGCGTTGCACGATCGAGAAGTAGATTTCTATCTGGTTGAGCCAGCTCGCATGCACCGGGGTATGCACCGGCACGAGCCGCGGATAGGCGCGCGTAAGTCGTTGCACCGAGGCCTCGCCACGATGCGAAGAGCCATTGTCCATGATCCAGAATACCCGGCGCGCGCTGTTGTAGGGCGCCTGGCTCATAACTTGATCGACCAGTCGCATGAAGGGCTCAATGCCGGTGGTGGCCTCGCAGCGGCCGAACACCTTGGCGCGGTGGACATCCAGTGCCGCCAGATAGGCCCACGCGCCGCCGCGTGCGTATTCGTGCTCCACGCGCATCGCTTGGCGCGGCTCAGGCGGCAGGCTCGGATGCACGCGCACGCGTGCCTGGATACTGGTCTTCTCGTCGGTGGAGATGACGAGATCGTCCTCGCCCAGCCGCAGGTCTTGCCACAGCCGCTCATACAGATCCAGAACGCGCCCGGCCTTGGCCTGGAACTGCGGATCGCGCGGAAAAATCCAGCAACGGTGCTGCCAAGGACGGATCGCGTCCTCGTGCAACCAGCGCCACACCGTGCTATTGCTGATGCGCGCCACCAGTCCCGCGCATTGGGCCTGACGGGCCACGTCGGCGACACTGAGCCGCGACAACGGCAGGCCCAGCTTGGCCGGCAACTCGCAGGCCAGTGCCTTAATCTCAACCGTGATCTCTGGGGGGAAAAGCCCGGGGACGTCCCGGGCGAGCCCGCTCTTCCAGGCCCGCCAATCGCTCCTTGAAGAAGCGCTTGCGCCATTGACTGACGACCTCGCGCCGTGTGTCCAGGCGTGCCGCAATTTCGTCGTTGTCCAGGCCCTGTTCCGCCAACAGAATCATCTTGGCCCGCACGACTTCGAAGTACGGCAACGTATATTTTGCTGCGCGCCGACGCAACTCGGACGCTTCATCGGCAGACAACTCGATCCGGAACGGGCTTTTCCTCGGCACCTGAGAACCATGTTCTAAGCTCCCCAGAACCATGCCATAGGCGACAGAGATTGGCAACATGATACGTGTCCATATTTATGGAACGGACTACTTAGCGGGGGACGGCCAGCCAGTCCCGAACCCTCTGCGCCACCCAGGGGCCGTCGTCGAGGGGAATGTCGTGGCCGGCGTTCGGGTGTTCAGCAAAATCCGCGCACCAGGCCGGGGCCAGTTTCCGGGAACAACGGGGATCCACCAGGGCGTCGCTGGCGCTGGCGAGGACCAGCAGCCGGGCCGAGGGCTCGCGCCGCGGTGCGCGGAAGCGCGCAGCGGCGGCGAGTTGGCGCAGTGCGTTGATCCGGCTCACTGGACGGGTCTGCCGATAGCGCACCCATTGCTCAACGGTCTCGCGCCGAAGATCGGGGCGGCGGCTGGTGAGATCGTAGATCGCCTCTTCCCATTTGTCGTCGTCCGCACCCAACAGGGCGAGCCGCAACAGCAGCGGGTAGTTGCACGGCCGCAGGCGATGATGAAACGGGCTGAATGGGCGCAAGCTGGTGTTGATGAGCACACAGCCGGCTACCTCCTTCGGGTACGCCGCCGCCCACGCTACCGCCACCATCGCCCCCAGGGACATCGCCAGTATCCGGCAGGGCATTTGCACACCCTGGTCCTGTGCCTCGCGGCGGCAGAAGTCCGCCATCGCTTCCACGCTCAGCGGACTGGTCAGCCGGTGGTGAACGCCGTTGCCCGGCAGGTCCAGCGTCAGGATCTGGGCATCGGGTATCTGGCGGCAAAATGCGTCTGGAAAATCGCCCCAGTGGCGCGCCTCCCGCGTCAAACCGCGAAGGAAGATCCAGGTGCTCACCTCGGTGCGTTCCGATACCAGCGCTCGCGGGCCAGCACCTCGTGGCGTTTCCTATCCTCGCCCACCGGCAGCCAGTTGCGATAGCTGCAGGCGGCGCGGTTGAGGAACTCCAGCCAGCCGACGTGGCGGCGCAGTACGCGCTGCTGACGATGGCCGATCAGCGGATTGAACATGCCGTGGCGGGAGAAGATCTGCCGGGGATTCTTCTTCACCCACAGCCAGGATCCCATCTCCAGCGTCATGGGCAGGAACACCCGTGCCGGATCCGCAAGGGCCTGCCGGTAGAGATGATCCCAAAGATCGCCATGGGTGAGGTACTGCCGGCTCTGGGGTTCGAACAGGTAGCGGTGGTGGGCATAGGTGCGGTCGTAGATGTCGGTCAGGGCATGGATTTCCGCCAAGTGCGCAATGGGCGCGGCGGTGTAGGCGTAGGGAAACCAGATGCGGTCGTGAAATCCAAAGCCTGAATGGCAGTCGATGGAGAGGCTGAACGGGCGCGGCAGCAGTTCCTCGGAAACGATTTCGCACAGAGCGCGGCTTTCCGCCTCCATGCCCGCGCCGGCCGGTCCCCGGTACCAGGGCGCGCCGGGACTGAGGCGCTGACCGCCCACCAGGAAAGGTACCGGCTCCGCCGCCTCCACCGGGGCGTTGCGCATGAGATCGACGCCGTTGGGGTTGGCCCGGGTGCCGCGCCACAAGCCGCCGGGATTCACCAGCGGCACGAAGACGAGGCGAACGGTCTCCAATGCGCGCAGCAAGGTGGCGTCCCAGCGCAACCGCACCACCAGGCTGCCCAGATAAGCCAGCACCACTTCGGCACCGATGCGCTCCAGGCCGTGTACGCCGCCGATGAACGCCACCGCCGGCAAGCCGGGATCGGGGTTGCCCAGGCAGATGGCGTGAACCGGGAACTCCCGGCCGCCGGTGCTCACCGTGCAGGCGGTGCGAACATCAAGGAGCGACCCACCCTCTGCTACCACGCGCTCCAACTGTGCCAGTTCGGGAAGATCGGAAGCACTCACGATGGTCGAGGGGATTCCATGAGGGGGCGAGGATACTCGACATCCGCCACTCATCGTGTGAACCCTGGGCAAGCCGCCGGGCGTGCTCCGCTGACTCACGCGTGGAGAAGCGGCACCGATCGGCGCGGGTCGACGACTGCGAACGGAGGAAGATCAGGAAGGACGGTAGCCGGGGATCCGGGACTCATCCACGGCATCGATCAGCGAAGGATCGAGGAACATTTCGGCGTATTTGAGATAGACCTTTTGCCGCACGAAGACCTGGAAAAGGTCTGGGTCGATGTGGCCGTTGAGCATGAATCGGCCAAGGATTTCCAGGGATTCAGAGAGCTTCATCCCGTGTTTGTACGGCCGGTCGCGGGCCGTCAGGGCTTCGAAAATGTCGGCGATACCCATGATTCTTGCCTGAACCGACATCTGCTCCCGCCTGAGCCCGCGGGGGTAACCCTTGCCGTCCATGCGCTCGTGGTGGCCACCCGCGAACTCGGGCACCTTCGCCAAATGCTTGGGCCACGGTAGCGCTTCGAGCATCATGATCGTCGCGGCGATGTGGTGATTGATGACCTCGCGTTCCTGTCCCGTCAGGGTTCCCGAGCGAATGGTCAGATTCTCCATCTCGTCGCCACTGAGAAAGTCGGCATCTTGTCCCGACGGATCGCGCCAGCGGTATCCGCGCCCTATCTGGCGGACCCTGTCCCGGTCTGCCTCGGACATCGCTTCCACGCCAACATTCGCCGCCCGGAGGAAATCCCGATCCGCCGCCAACTGCTCCGCGCGCGCCTCGAAGGCCTTCTCCAGGGACGCGTCGGCCTCTGCGTCTGCCGGCTCCCTCAAGGCCAGCATCCCCCTCAACATTTCGATTTCCGCATCCCGCTTGAGCACTTCAAAGCGGGTATCCACCAGATTGATACGGTCGAAAAGGGTTTGCAATTTGGTCGCCTTGTCCACGATATGAACGGGCGTCGTCACCTTGCCGCAGTCGTGGAGCAAACCGGCGATCTTCAGTTCGTAGCGATCCTTGTCGGTCAAAGTGAAGCTGGCCATCGGGCCGTCCGTCGTGACATTCACGGCTTCGGCCAACATCATGGTCAGGGCGGGAACCCGCTGGCAGTGGCCGCCCGTATAGGGAGACTTGTCGTCGATGGCGAGGTTGATCAGCTTGACGAACGACTCGAACAGGGCTTCCAACTGGTCGATCAGGTGCCGGTTGGAAATGGCGATCGCCGCCTGGGAAGCGAGGGACTCGGCCAGGCGCTGATCCGCCTCGGAAAACGGCGCGACGGCGCCTTCGATGGGATCGATGCAGTTGATGAGTTGCAGCACGCCGATGATCGCGCCTTCGTGATCCTTCATCGGCACGGTGAGGAAAGATTTCGAGCGATAACCCGTCCGGGCATCGAAGCTTCGCGTTCCGGAGAAATCGAAACCTTCCGCCTCGTAGGCGTCGGCGATGTTGATGGTCTTCTGCTCCAAAGCGCAGCAGGCCGCCACCATGGCTCTGTTCGGCTCGCCGCTTTCGCTGCGCAGCGGCAACAGCGGAAATGGCACTGGACGTCCGGTCGTTCCACCCATTGCCAAGCCCAGCGATGCGGTGCGGACGATTTCGAAACGCAGCGCAGAGCCGTCTTCGGTCACGCGGTAGAGGGTGCCCCCATCGGCGCGGGTGATGGCTTTGGCCGCAACGAGGATGCGTTCCAGAAGCCTGTTGATATCGCGCTCGTGGGAGAGCGCGGCTCCGATCTCGTTGAGTTGCTCGAGCCGCCGGAACAGGCTATCCAGCGATTCCATCTTCCTTGCGGCGGCCCGGCGAGCCGAGGGTTCCGGGAGCGCGACGATCACCCCGCCGACGCTCCGTCTGCCCGGTTCCCCGTAATCCACCCTCCAAAACACAAGCGCGGTAGCCCCGCTGCGACAACAGGAAAGCGGCGGCGGAGCTTCTTTTTCCGCTCTGACAATAGGCAATGTAGGACTTGGATGGGTCCAGGGAACCCGTGGTGTTGCGGATCTCGTTGAGGGGAATGTTGATGGCGTCGGGAATCTTGTCGTAAGCGTATTCCGCCGGAAAGCGAACGTCGAGCCAGATTGCACCGGCCTGCGCGCGCGCTTCCGCCTCGGAACGCGATACGCGCTCCAGCAGCGGTTCGCGCAGCAAGTGGATGAAATCGTCGCGGGCGATCCTCAGAAGCACGCCGTCGGTCACCATGGTCACCGTCGCGCTGCGCGGCGTCTCTTCGATCAACGCATCTTCACCGAAGGCGTCCCCACCGGCAAGTTCGGTGAGTTCGAGATCGCCCCCACCAATGCGGCGGGTGACTCGGCAGCGACCAGTCTCGATGACGAAATAGTAGTCTGCTGGATCGCCTTCGCGCACCACCACTTGGTCCCGGTGCACCCTGAAACGCTTGGCACGCGCCAGCAATGCGTCGATGGAGGATTGGGGCAGCGCGGGGAAGACCCCCCGTGCAAGCGACTGTACCCGCATCAGCGTGGACTCGGTGTACCAGCCGGTCTTCTCCATGGTGTCGGGAACCGACTCTTCTTCGGACGTTCCCGAGAGCTGATCCCAGGTCAACATGGCATCCAAGGCATCCTCGTCGAAGGAAACCAAATCGATGTCCGTGATCGCCTTCGCGTGACAGACCTCTGAAGCCCGTTTACCCAAGGGATGAAGGGTCGCGCCGCATCCCCCGACAACGACGTCGGAGCTGCCGTCCCGGTAGACCAAGCGCAGCTCACCTCGGAGGAGGTAAACCGACTCCCGGTGCAGGTCATGGGATGCCGTCACGTCGTCACCGCGCCGAACGTGGTCCTGCCGTGCAAGTGCCGCAAGTTCCCGTCCGCGTTCCGCCGGCAACGAACCAAGTGGTTGCAGGCGGAACAGCGCTTCGGCCAACTGTATTGATTGATTCATCGGTTTCGAAACTCCCGAATTTCGCCACCGTCAGGACAAGAATCAGAACTCGAAAACATGGTTGTTCTGAAGCATGCGCGGTTTGAAATCCCCGATGTTCTCCTCGAGTTCAGCCATGGTCAGTTCGACCTGGCCCGGTTTGAGGTGGGTAACGAAGATTTCTGGGTTTTTCTGCAGACGCGCAAGCTCTTCGCCCAGAAGGCTTGGGCAAAGGTGCTTCGACATCACCGCCAATTGTCTCTCGCGATTGGAGAAAGCCGTTTCGATGATCAGGTAGCGCAGGTTGGCGATCTCATTCACTGCTTCCCACAACTCGGGCGAACTGGTGGTGTCTCCGGTGAATACGAGACTGGCGATGCCACTATCCAAGTGATACCCAAGCGCCGGTACGGTATGGTTGGCCGGTAACGCCGTAATACGCCGGCCGCCGATTTCGACGGTTTCGCCAACCTCCAGTGCGTGATAAATCAGAAGCGGCTGGTTAGCGGAGGGAATTTCTGAAAAATCAGGCCATATCGACCAATTAAAAATGTGATTTCTCAGAATCGTCAGCGTCGCTTCACTGCCATGAAGGGTAATCGAACGGCTGCGCCTGTCGCTCACGGTATCGACCAACAGGGGAATGCAAGCAACGTGGTCGAGATGCGAATGGGTGACGAATACGTGGTCGACCAACGCCAGTTCGGCCAAGGAAAGATCACCAACGCCCGTGCCGCCATCAATAAGGATGTCGTGGTCTACGAGGAACGCCGTCGTTCTTAAATGCCGTCCCCCAATTCCCCCGGAACAACCCAGGACGCGCACTTTCATTGCGGCAGCTTCCGTCGGTCTTCAAGAAAGCTCATCGTGTCCTCAAGCCGCCCACAAAAGAACCCTTCAAGGAGGAGGGTCAGATCACGTTGCCCACACCCTCGCAGAAAGCGATTGTCGCCCTAAGACAGGGCTGCTTCCAAACTGCGTCTACCAGAGCCATTCAGACCCGATTGCTCTGGTTCCGAGCGGCAGCCGGCCAGATCACAAATGCTGTGCCGAAACACCGTCGTCCTCCGGGCACCCGCATGGAACCTGTGCCTGCGGAAGGAACTGTGGAAATTATCACAGGCCAATATCAACAAACAGGAACGATTTAACGTCTCGCAGTGGTGGTCGGGCGAAAGTGTTTGCAGCACGGCCGAGAACCCAGCAACTCAAGCTGACCGGGAAAACTCCATTCGTACCCCGGCGAGGTCGATTACATCGTAGTCTTGGAGGGGATAGGCTTGGGCATTCGTGGGCTGACCATTGACCAACGGCAATTGGGTCCCTTCCACATGGGTTAGATAGTAGCCCTGGGGGCGGCGAGTGATTACCGCCACCTGAACGCCCGGTTTACCTAAAGTGGTCAGCGTTTTCGTGAGATCGAGCCGTCGCCCCGCATTCACCCCATTCAGAACCTTCAACGCACCGACAGGCGCAGCCACCTCGGGAGCCGAATCGGCAACCGTCTCCGGCTGCGGCCCGGGGGGGGTGCTGCCAGCACCATTCGATGCTTTTCCCTGATCGCCACCTACAGTCCCGCCCGATTTGGCCCCGGAAGCAGGCCGTTGCGCGTCGGATTCCGCCTGGCCTGCGGTTGAACCCTCCAGCGAGATGCTCAACGGCTTTTCATACTCGGTCGCCAGATCCTTCGTCGCTGCTTCGGCGAGGTACTTCAGGCGATACTTGCCCAATTCAATCACGTCACCGAAGTGCAGGAAGTGCTTCTTGATCGGCTGACCGTTGACGTACGTGCCGTTGGTGCTATCGAGATCCTCCAGGAACGAATCGTTCAGGATCGTCACGATGGCGGCGTGTTCTCCGCTGATCGCCAGATTGTCGATTTGAATGTCGTTGTCTGGTTTGCGGCCGATGGTGGTGCGCCCCTTGACGAGGGGAATCTCCTTGAGCACCAGTCCATCCATACTAAGAATCAGCTTTGCCATCGTTCCCTCGCCAAGCCAGAGTAACGGCTATGCGCCCCGCGAGGCCGATACGGAAAATCGACCACCCCTTCGATAGATCGGCCTTTCGAGGATTTGCCAGGTACGAACGCCCCACAGCCTTGAACACGAACAGATCCATCCGGAAGACGTCAGGTTAGCCAGGACATCACCCGATCCAGCCAGTTCGCGGAGTGCGGGAACTCGCGCCGCACCCGCACCAGAACGACGGAAACGTTGTCCCGGCCGCCTCTTTCGTTCGCCTTTTGGATCAACTGGCTCGCAGCCAATGACAGATCGGAGGCGAAATCCGCGAGGGTGAGTTCGATTTCGCCATCGTCCAGCATATCGTTGAGTCCGTCTGAGCATAGCAGATACACGTCACCCGGAAGCGTATCGAAATCGGCGATATCCGCCTCTACGGCAGGATCCACACCCAGTGCGCGCGTAACCAGATTCCGGTTCTGCGAAAACCGTGCTTCCGCCGGCGTGATCAAGCCGATATCGATCTGCTCCTGAAGTAAGGAGTGGTCGCGTGTAAGTTGGGCCAGTCTCCGATCGCGAAAGCGATATAGCCGCGAGTCTCCGATGTGGGCAACCGAAAGAGTGTTGTCGCGAAACAGCGCCACGACCAACGTCGTCCCCATCCCCGCGCACTGCGAATGCCCTTGGGCTGCCTCGTAGATCGCTGCGTTCGACTGACCTATTGCCGCGGCGATCACCGCATGGACATCGCCGCTTTCCGCTTCTCGGTTGGGCACCTCGAGTTCGGCAACGCCCTGTGCAAGGCTCTCCCCGAGCAGCGATACCGCCATGCTGCTGGCCACTTCTCCGGCGTTGTAGCCGCCCATTCCGTCCGCGAGGATCGCCAAGCCACGGGCGGGATTCGTCACCACGGCATCTTCATTGTGGGACCGGGTCTTGCCAACATCGGAACAGGTCACCATCTCCAGGGCCTGGCTAAGATCCATGATTCGTACGGTCGCCAAATAGTGTGTGGGCCGAAATGGGGAATCGGCGAACGAACGGCAATGCGGCACAGCCCTTCCGCAGACGCCATTTCGCAGCGAGTACGATTTTAACCACATCTCCGTTCCCCAGGGCGCCCCGAGCCAGAGACGGTATGGTCGCCCGAGACGCGGCTGGATCCTTGCAGCGCGGGCCCTGAGTCAACCAAGCGGCCTCCGGTCAACCCTTGGCCGCAAGTTGCAGTTCGTGCGGACTGCATTTCGCCATGCCGAATTCGGTGGCGACCAGCAGCGGATAGAGGGCGCCATGATAAATGCCTTGGCTGGCAATGTTGAATCCGACGATCCGGCCTTCTATGGCGCCGATTTGAACCTGGGAACCGATCCGAAACCCTGCGCGCAAGGCGCCGCCGATGGCCCATTGCACGCCGCCCTTACCGCGCCGAAGATTGGCGCCCGCCCCGTGGATGATGGTGATAGCAAACATGGCTCGACCTCCTGCCCCATTAGCGGCGAGCCGTCCAATCCCCTTTAGAGATGCAAGTCACACTCGCTCTCAACTAGATCGACGCGTACCCGCGCTTCCCAACCCCGGGAAAGGCTTGCCACCGCAGGAGGGGATTGACGATTCTCATGGCTGCGGACTTCCTCGAAGCGTAGCGTCACCCTCAGTTTCAGCCGCATCCAATAGGAGGTCATCATGCATCGGCAGTCCATGCCGTCGGCCGCAATCCTCGCGGCCCTCGCCGTTTTCGCTTGTCCGGCCAGCGCCGCGGTTACCGGCAGTTCCCTCAAGGCGTCGCCGGCCGTCTACCGCGGCAATTGCCCGGGTACCGTCACCTTCAACGGTTCCATCACATCGAACAGCGCCGGAGCCGTCCGCTACACCTTCACCCGCAGCGACGGGGCGACCAGTCCCACGCGAACTTTGCTCTTCCGCCGCGCCGGCACGCTGAAAGTGTCCACGACCTGGACGCTCGGCGGACCGTATTTCGCAGGCTGGCAGGGACTCAGGATCCTGTCGGTACCGGGGCTCAGGGACAAGCGGGCAAACTTCGAACTCAAGTGCAATCCGCCCCTCAATACCGCCCTCGGCGCCCACGGCAACACGGACTGGCACATCGACACGGCGAACGAATTCCTCTTTGGCACCGACATGGCCGGCTCCCTCACGGCGCCGAATCACGCCCCGAACGCCTGGACCAAACGCCACATCCACGTCGGGCTGACCAATACCGCCAAGTTCTACAACGACAAGACCAAGATCGCCAGCGGGGACGACACCCACGCCACCTCGGGCATCGACAACGCCATGCTGTTCTTCTACGCCGGCCACGGCAGCCCGACTTCCTGGGACACGCTGGGTGATGGCGGCAGCCAGAGCAACATGCTCATGGCCAACATCGTCCAGGGTGGCACGCTGCGCTACTACCTGCAGTGTTCCTGTGACGTCTTCGCCCACGGCCCGAGAAGCTGCGCCGGCGGTGGGATGGACTATTCCTGCCCGCAGAACTTCGCCGGCGGGGCCGACTCCGCCGCGTCGCGCAACGTCTTCGAACGCTGGGGCCCCGCGCTCACCCCCGACCTGCGCCTGGCTTGTGGGATGTCCACCCTGGCCTACTGCCACGAAGGCAACGTCAACAAGTTCTGGGACAACTACAACAACGGCGGCATGGGCGTGGCGACCGCGTTCATCGACGGCTTCGACGACTGGGGCGTGGTGCCGCTGTGCATCACCACGGGCGGTGCCAATATCGCCACGACGCCCCTGTACGACGCCCATTTCACCAATCAGCCCAATGCCGCAGGCAACACCCACTACCATATCCGCTTCGCCGCCGGCACGGGCTCAGCCATGAAGCCGCTGGACATCCACTGGATACCGCTCGAAATGATCCGCTACAAGGTCGAAGCGGCGGAAATCCATCCCCGCCTGCGCAGCGTCACGCCCGAGAAAACCGTTGCCCTGCGGGCGTTTGCCGGAGGCAACGCCAAACTCCGTAGCGAAACGGCCAGCGGCGCGGTGTACCTCCAGGCCGCCGCCGTGCCGCCCCCGACCTCCACGGCCATCGACCCGCGCGAATTCCCGCAACGGGCAGCCAGCCTGCTGCGCGAACTGAACTGGCAGGACGGGGAAGTGGGCGAGCCGGTGGTGACCCAAATCGCCACAGCCAGCATGCCCATCGGTGGTAGCGCGGCGGACATCAAGCAGGCGCAGGAAGGCGCGCTGGTCACCTACCGGCGCCAGATCGACGTCCGCGGCAAGCGCATCGACGTTCTCGGCGAAGGCGGCGTGATGAAAGTGCACCTGGACAATGCCGGCTCCGTCGTCGCGGCAACGCGGGTGTGGAGAAAGCTGACCCCGACCGCGGTGGTGGTGAAGATCAAGCCCTTCGAAGAAGCGCGCAGCGAAGCCACCGCCAAACTCGCCAAGGCCGATGCCTACAAGCTCGACCAGTGGAAGTTCGGCTACAAGGAGGCGGCGGGCAACGTCAGGCAGGAAGAACTGCCGGTGGTGTATCAGTTCGCCTTCGTGCCCAAGGACCGCGACGACGCCATGAACACGCCACCCCGCATCGTCGAAATCAGCGCCGAAAAGCGTTGAGGGCGTAAAACGAGGACGGCTCGGCCCCTAACCGGCCGGGCCATACCATCGGCCGGGAAGCGGCGAACCGTCAGCGGGGGCTACCCCCTTCCGGCCCGCGTTCCCGGCCGCCGCTTTTTCTCCTTTCCCCCAGGGCGATCGCCAAGCCGCTGGCGGCGATCACGGCCATGCCGAGTGCGGCCACGCCGTCCGGCATCTGGCCAAAAACGGCATAGCCCAGCAGCGTCGCCCAAATTAGCTGCACGTAGAGGAAAGGGCTGAGG
>JBAWHH010000167.1:0-20331 GCA_049593715.1 Rhodocyclaceae bacterium | reverse complement strand
ACGAAGCGCCATTCATCGTGGTGCTTACGCCCGGCCCCAACAACGAGACCTACTTCGAGCACACCTATCTCGCCCGCTACCTCGGTTTCACCCTGGTGGAAGGCCACGACTTGACGGTGCGCAACGGCTGCGTATGGCTCAAGACCTTGTCGGGGTTGCGGCGCGTTCACGGCATCCTGCGCCGGCTCGACGACGATTTCAGCGATCCGGTGGAGTTGCGCAGCGATTCCGCCCTCGGCGTCCCCGGACTGACTCAGGCAGCGCGGTGCGGCAACGTGCTCATCGCCAACGCACTGGGCGCCAACATTTTGGAAACCGGCGCCTTGCTGGGATTCCTGCCCGGCCTGTGCGAGCACCTGCTGGAGGAGCCCTTAGCAATGCCTTCGGTGGGAACCTGGTGGTGCGGCGAGGAGTCAGCGCTGGAAGAGGTAATCGACAAACTCGACACACTGGTCGTCAAACAGGCGTTTCCCCAACTGCGTTTCGACCCGGTTTTCGGCCGCGATCTGGACCGGCCGGGCCGGGACAAGCTCATTGCCGCGATCCGCGCCCACCCGCACAACTACGTGGCACAAGAATTGGTCCAGCTTGCCCAGGCCCCCGTCTGGGATCACGGCCATGCGCACCAGCTCCATGCACGGCCCGTCGGGCTGCGCGTCTTCGCCGCCGCAAGCCCGGAGGGTTATGCCGTCATGCCTGGCGGACTGACGCGCGTCGCCAGTACTGCCGACGTGCGGGTGTTGTCGATGCAGCGCGGCGGGTCAAGCAAGGACACCTGGGTGACGTCCGACCGCCCCGTCAGCACTTTCAGCCTGCTGCGGCGGGCCACCACGCTGAAGGACATCGTCCGCAGCGGGCCCAACCTGTCCAGCCGTACGGCGGAGAATCTGTTCTGGTTTGGCCGTTACGCCGAACGTTGCGACGACATCGCACGGCTGCTGAGGGTGACCCTGGACCGCCTGTTTCGCGACAGCGAGGCGAGTCAGGACACCGAATGGGCGGCCTTGATGGCACTCTGCGAACAGGTCGGGCTGCTAAAGCTGGAAGCCGATGCAAACGTCGAAACCCTGTTGATCGGGGCGATCGTGGACGATGACGAAGCGGCGACGCTGGCGGCCAACCTGCGCCATTTGTTCCGCATCGCCTTCAACCTGCGAGAGCGCCTGTCCCTGGACCAGTGGCGGACCGTCAACCGCATGGTCCAGGATCTCGGTCACTCGTCCCCAAAATCACTGCCCCTCAGGGAGGCTTTCGCCCTCCTCGACCGCACCGTGCTGGCCCTGACGACCTTGTCCGGTTTCCACCTGGACGGCATGACCCGCGACCAGGGATGGCGATTTCTCTCGCTCGGCAGGCGCATCGAGCGGCTGCATTTTTTAACCGTAGGCCTGCGCGGCGCCCTGGGCCATGCCGACCCTGCCGAACTGGAATGGCTGCTGGAGCTTGCCGATTCCATCATCACCTATCGCTCCCGCTACGGCGCGCGGCCCGAACGCCTGCCGACTTTCGACCTACTGCTGCTCGATGCCGGCAATCCGCGCTCGGTCATTTTCCAGATGGCCGGCATCCGCACCTACGTCGAACGGATGGCGGACCAGTTCGGCCCGTTCGCCGACGACGCACTGGCGCCCGCCATGCTCGAACTGCAGACTTGCAACCTGGAACGAATGCTGGATACTTCGGCCGGAATTCAGTGGCTGGACGGCCTGCTCGAACGGATCGGCGCCGGCGCCCTGAAAGTTTCCGACAACCTTGCCCTGCGTTTCTTCAGTCATGTGGAAGCCGGGCACAGCAACCTCTCCCTGTGAGATGAACCAGGCCCGCTACGCCGTCCGGCACGATACGCTCTACAGCTATTCGGCGCCCGTAGTGCTGTCGCGGCAGTTGCTCCATGTCACGCCGCGGGAGTGCGCCTGGCAGAACTGCGAGGCTCATCACATCACTATCGACCCGGCGCCCAACGAATGGGAAGAACGGCTCGACTACTTCGGCAACCCGGAGGCGCATTTCGCGCTGGAGACACCCCATGCCGAACTCCTGGTTCGGGCCGATTCCGTCGTTGCGGTCCGCAGTCGCGCCGTCGATCCCGAGACCGCGTCGTCGCCAGCTTGGGAGGATGCACGCGCGGCGCTGCGCTCGCCCAACGAGGCTGCGTCGCTGGAAGCCTGTCAGTTCCTTTACGAATCGCCCTACGTACGCGGTTTTCCGCGATTGGCGGAATTCAGTGCATCCCTGTTTCCGCCCGGCCGGCCGGTCCTCGATGCGGCCGTGGCCCTCATGCGATACATCCACAGCGAGTTCGAGTTCGATCCGGCCGCCACCACGGTCACCACGCCGCTGAACGAAGTGATCGAGGATCGCCGCGGTGTGTGCCAGGATTTTGCCCATCTCATGATCGCCTGCTTGCGCGCCCACGGCATCGCAGCGCGCTACATCAGCGGCTACCTGCTGACGCTGCCGCCCCCGGGCAAGCCCAGGCTGGTGGGCGCCGATGCTTCCCATGCCTGGGTGTCAGTCTTCGTTCCCGGTCTCGGCTGGATCGATTTTGATCCGACCAATGACCAACTTCCGGACACGCAGCATGTGACCGTCGCCTGGGGCCGGGATTTCAGCGATGTCAGCCCGCTGCGAGGCGTGATCCTGGGCGGCGGCGAACACGAAGTCGACGTGCAAGTCACCGTCGAGCCGCTCGCGGAGTCGTCGCAAACCCCTGCCACGGATTGACCTTCGGCGACCAGCACCAACGCATTGCCAGCGAGCGCGGCTTAGGAGATAATCGACGGCTATTTAGGGGGCGGCCACAACCGCCGCCCACGTGGACCGAGGATAAACCATGAAACCGAACATTCATCCCAAGTACGAAGAAATCGTTGTGACCTGCAGTTGCGGCACGACTTTCAAGACGCGCTCCACTGCTGGAAAGCCCCAACTGCATGTGGAAGTCTGCTCTTCCTGCCACCCCTTCTACACCGGGAAGCAGAAGATCATGGATACCGCCGGCCGCGTCGAGCGCTTCCGTCAGAAATACGCCAAGCGCACTGGCGCCTGATCGCCAGCCGACTTGGTTCAGCCGCTTTCGGCGAAGTTCGCCGGAGGCCCGAGGGCGCCGCGATAACGCTGGCGCCCTTTGTTTGTTTACCCGGCCCCGCTCACGCCCCCGCGGCCCAAGCCGCAAGAAACTCTTTCCAGTGGGGCTGAGCCAGCGCGTCGAGGGAAGTGCGGACGAACGCGATTTCTGCCGCGTACTCCTCGGATGTCAGGTCCCCGCGCATCAGGCGAAACCGTAGCAACACCAGATAAGTGTTGAGAACATCGGTTTCGCAATAATCGCGGATCTCCGCGACGCGCCCTTCCTGGTAGGCAGACCAGACCTGACTGCCGTCCATGCCCAGCTTGCCGGGACATCCCATCAGTTTGGCCAACTCATCGAGGGGCGCATTGGCCCGCGGCTGGTACATCGCCAGCAAGTCCATGAGATCGAGATGGCGCGTGTGATAGCGGCTGATGTAATTGTTCCACTTGAATTCGCGCTCGGATTCGCCAAGATCCCAGTAGCGGGGAGCCGTCACGCCGTGGATTAGGCCGCGGTAGTGGAGCACCGGCAGGTCGAAGCCACCACCGTTCCATGACACCAACTGGGGGGTCAGTTTCTCCACGCCGTCGAAGAAGCGCTGGATGATCTGCCCTTCCCCGGATTCAGGCTCGGCCAAGGACCAGACGCGCAACTGCCGGTCGTCCCGCAGAACGCAGGATATAACGATGACCCGCTGCAGGTGCAGCGGCAAGAAATCGTTCCCGGTCTGGGCGCGCCGTTTCTGAAAAACGTATTCGGCGACTTCGGCATCGGACAAGCCGGGTTCCAGATCGTAGAGCCGGCGCACACCGGCGACGTCAGGAATCGACTCGATATCGAAGACTAGCGTCGGCGTCACTTCCTCGCCCACTGGCCGGAAGCATTCTGGACATACCAGCCGCCCTGCGCCTTGCCCACCCAGCGCTGGGCAAAGGTCTTGCGCACTTCAGGTTCCCATTCCGGATGGTTGTTGGCGCGGGCGATTTCGCGGTAGAGGGCGGCGCGATCGCTGTTTTCCGCCGCGACCAGGCTCGATACCTGCTGACGCTGCGCCAAGGGCACGGCATTGGCGTCCCTCAGCTGAATGGTGCCGTCCTGGGCAATGCCCACTGCACCCGATGCGTAGTGGGGATCGAGCTTGCCGTGGCGGGATTGCATTGCATTCTTGAGTGCCGCGATGGCAGGCGTGTCGATTTCCAGGTTGCCCTGGGCGTGGGCAACCGAGAAGCCAAGTGCGAATAGGCAGACCATGCCAATCAGCAATCTCATCGTCGCGTTCATGGCTGTCTCCTATTTCGCGCCGGGGGCGGCCGCGGGTTCAGGTTTCTTGACGGACTCGGCAGGTTTCTTCGCTGCTTCCGAGTCCTTCTTGATCTGCCACACTTCGTCGATGATCTTGTCCGCCGCTTTTTCGGCAGCGGCAGCGGGAAAGTAGATATTGATGGTGACGCAAGCGCCAAGCATCAGCGCCGACGCCACAATCGCAACACCAGCGAGTTTCAATTGCCTCATGGCGAATCCCTATTGAACAACCGGAGCGGCATTGGAGGAGATGACCCGCTGCAACCGCGCCAGCAGTTCGTCCCAATCCACGCGCCGATTGTAGCCGATGACTGTGATAGACGGGACGCCACCACCCTTGACTATGACATACCCGCCCGGGGCCGGCTCGACGCCGCCCATCTCGCACACCCCGCCGCCCAAACTGCAACTCAGGCCGAGTTTGTCGTAGCCGAATTCATCGAACACGCCGAGCACGCTGCGCTGCAACGCTGCCACTGGCCCCGCGCCGCCGAGCGCGCTGATGTTCTGCACGGCGCGCTGGCTGATCCGTTTGCGGAACGAACCGGGGCTGGTGATCACCAGGGCATCGAAGCGCTGCGGCCGCCAATTCGCTAACTCCAGATTCCTCAGGTAGGCATCCACATAGCCGGTGATGCTACCGAAGGAAAATGTGTCGGTGAGTTGGCCGAGGTGCAGGTGGCGCGCCTCCAGGGTCGCCTGCAGGCGCGGCACCCGCCCAAGCGGCTCGATCAGCACGAGATCGGTGGCGGACAGGAAACCGTCGAACACCTGAATGACCAGGGCACCGTCCATGGCGAGCACCGAGTCGACGTAGCGCACCCCGGGAATCGAAGCCGATAGCGTCCCTGCCATGCGGGGCAAGCCGAGGGCCAAAGTCAGTCGCTCCATGGAAATCGGCTCAACGGCGCCGCCGAACTGCCACGACCAACGGCCGTCGATCTGCTTCGCCTCCAGGTTCTCTGCAAGCACTCGGCCATCGAGCAGCGGAACGGCGAGCTTTGGCATGGCGAAGCTCAGGCCACTGGCCCGGTAGGGGATATCGAAACTGCCCGATTGGAGTTTGCCGAACGCGGCGCTGCCGATCCTCAGCACCCCGCTAGTCTGCGCGTCGCTCCGCCAGGCCAATGGTCCCGACAGGCCGGACAGCGCGAACCTCTGGCGGCTTTCGGTGATGCCGACACCGGCAAGCTTTGCATCGAAGGCGACCAACTTGCCCGCTGCGATCTCGCCCCCCAACTGCAACTGACCGGAAACATCGAATTGCGGCACCCCGGCCTGCTCCAGTACCGGGGCGAGAAACAGGGGGCTGGCACGCACAAGGTTGATGGCCGCCGTCTGGAACTGGGCGCGCTCGACTCGCCCATACGGAAGGGCGACGGTCGCGGCGAAGTCCGCTGAGCCGACTTCCCGCAGTGCCACCTTCCCCGTCGTGATCGCCAGGCTGTCGGTGGAAAGGGTTCCCGCAAGCTTGGCTCGCACGCCTCCATCCGAGAGATACCACGGCGCCCAGAAGGCTTCGCCTCGGGACCAGTGGGCGTCCGTTTCCCACAGCCATTGGCCAGCCCGGTACTGGGCGCGCACTTTCGCCGAAACACCCAGTTTGTCCGCGGCATGGGTGCCAGCCTGATCGCTGAAAGCTCCACCCGCCAGCTGCAAGTCGCCCTCGATCTGCTCCCGGCCGCTGCCCGGCCCAATCCAGCCCACCTTCGCGTCGAGCTTGCCCTTCGCCCGCAATCCGGCCATTTGGGGCACCCATCGGGCACTACGCTCGATGTCGCCGTTCGCCACGTCGAGGTCAACCCGCCGCTTCTCACCCCGGCCCGAAACGGAGACACGCCAGCGTTCCCCAAGCGCAGGTTCGAAAGACAGTTGCAGATCGCCGGCGGCGGGAGCAAGACGAAGGGCCACCGGGATCGGATTCTTCTGACGAGCCGCCTCCAGCCGACCGCCGGGGCAATCGAGCCTGTCGCCGGTCCATCGCAGCGGGACGCATGTGATCAGTACCTGGGAGAACCGCCGTTCGCGGACACGCAACGCACCGATTCTCAACTCGGCACTGCCATTGGAGCCGACATCGATCCGCAGTTGGACCTGGCGCGCGGAAATCGCCGGGTGCTCGATGGACGCCAGGGTCAGCTCAAGCTGCTGGCCCCGCACGGAAGTCGCCGCCAGGATAGCGACCAGCAAGAGGAATCCCCTCAGGGCGGAAGCCAACCGCCGCGAGGGTGCTGCCATCAGCCGGGGAAGACTCCCGTGGAAAGATAGCGGTCACCGCGATCGCAGACGATGGTGACGATGACCGCGTCCTCCACTTCCCGAGCGATGCGCAGCGCAACCGCGGCGGCACCGCCGGAAGAAATCCCGCAGAAAATGCCCTCCTCCCGCGCGAGGCGCCGGGTCATCTCCTCCGCGTCGGCTTGGCTAACCGATTCGATACGATCCACCAAGCGCCGGTCGAATATCTTCGGCAGGTAAGCTTCCGGCCATTTGCGGATACCCGGAATCTGGGAACCGTCTTCCGGCTGGCAGCCGACGATGTGAATATCGGGGCTCTGTTCCTTGAAAAAACGCGCGCACCCCATGATGGTGCCCGTTGTCCCCATGCTGGAAACGAAATGCGTGATCCGACCCCCTGTGTCGCGCCAAATCTCGGGGCCCGTTCCTTCGTAATGGGCGAGCGGATTGTCGGGATTGGCGAACTGGTCGAGGATGATGCCTTTGCCGTCGTCACGCATCCGCTCGGCGACGTCGCGAGCCATCTCCATGCCGCCGCTCTTGGGCACCAGCACCAACTCGGCACCGTAGGCGCGCATCGTCTGGCGGCGCTCCAGGCTCTGATTCTCGGGCATGACCAGGATCATGCGATAGCCCCGCATGGCCGCGGCCATCGCCAGGGCGATCCCCGTGTTGCCGCTGGTGGCCTCGATCAGCGTGTCCCCCGGCCTGATGTCGCCCCGCGCTTCGGCCCGCGTGATCATGGACAGGGCGGGCCGATCCTTGACGGACCCCGCCGGGTTGTTCCCTTCCAGCTTGGCCAGCACAGTGCAGGTCAAGCCGGCAGGGATCCGTTTCAGCCGAACAAGTGGCGTATTGCCGACGGAGTCTTCGAGCGTGGGGAAATCCATGATGCTGCCCTGGGTTGGTGAGCGGTACCGCAATGGGATCGAAACATGGTCGGAAACGGCCATCCAGTCTCGTGGCCGGACATCGGCTGCACGGTAGCCGGGATCACCGGCTAACGCTCAGCCGGCGCCTTGTCGGCGCTTTTTCCAGGATTCCCTTTCGCCCCGGCCGGCGCGGGCACCTTGCCGCCAGCCGCAGCCGGACGTTCACCGGATTTCTCTGCCGGAGCCGCAGGCTTCTCAGGTTCCGGCTTGGCGGTTCGGGGAGAGGCCGCGCCGCCGGAAGCGCCGGCCGGCCTCAGACCTGCCGGCGCTGGCGGAGCAGCAGCAGGCTTCGCCCCCGCCGGAGTTGGGACGGAAACACCCTCAGTGCGTTTCGCCTGGGGCGGGGCCGGTTTGGCACCTGCGGGCGCGGTGGGGTTGGCACCCGCCGGCTTCGGCAAGGCAGTTCCAGGATTCGGTTTGGCCGGTCTGGCTTCGATTTTCGGCCCGGTGTCAGCGACGCCGCCAACAGTGACCTGCCCTCTAAGCTTTTCCAGCATCTTGTCCCCAATGCCCTTCACCCGCTTCAGGTCACCCACCGACTTGAACGGGCCATGCTGTTGTCGATCCGCGACGATTGCTCTTGCCTTCGTCGGACCAATGCCCGGCAGGCCGTCCAGTTCCGCCTCGCTGGCGGTATTGATATCTACCGCGGCGAAGGCAAGCTGTATTGCTGCCAGCAGTGCAAAAACCAGGATCAGCAATCTGCGCATGGGTTTCTCCGACGAGAGGACAGAACAAGAAAGTTGTGCCGAGATCGGCGACCGTCGCTAACCTCCCGCGAGCGCCTCCACGTAGGCGCGCACACCGGCGTCGACGTCGCTAAACGGCGAATCGTAGCCCGTGGCACGCAACGCGCCAACATCGGCCTGAGTGAAGCTCTGGTATTTGCCGCGCAGGGCCTCAGGGAACGGGATGTATTCGATGACGCCTTCGGCCTGCATTTGCCCTAGCGTTAGGGGAGCGTCGTTGTGCAGGCTGCGGCAGGCATTGACGGTCGCCACCGCCACGTCGTTGAAGGTCTGGGCGCGCCCGGTTCCCACATTGAAGATGCCCGAGACGGTGGTGTTGTCGAGAAAGTGCAGGTTCACTCTCGCCACGTCGTCGACGAAGACGAAATCCCGCCGCTGCTCTCCGTCGCCATAGCCGTCCGTGCCCGCGAAGAGCTTGACCCGGCCTTCAGCACGGTATTGATTAAACAGGTGAAACGCTACGGACGCCATCCGGCCCTTGTGCTGCTCGCGCGGGCCATAGACGTTGAAGTAGCGCAGCCCCACCACCGGAGAATTGGCATCCGGCAGGCGTCGCCGCACCACCTGATCGAACAGAAATTTGGAATAGCCATAGACGTTCAGCGGGGATTCCAGCGCGCGTTCTTCCCTGAACGCGTTGCCACCACCGTAGACCGATGCCGAGGATGCATAGACGAGGGGGATCTCCTGATCCACACAGTAGTCGAGCAGGGACAGGGAATAGCGATAGTTGTTCGCCATCATGTACTGGCCGTTGTGCTCCATGGTGTCGGAGCACGCGCCCTGGTGCATCACCGCCTCGATGACTCCATCGAATTCGCCCGCTTCCAGCTTTTCCAGGAATTCGGCCTTGTCGATATAGTCGGCAATTTCGCAGTCGACAAGGTTGCGGAATTTCTCCGCCTTGGTGAGGTTGTCCACCGCGATGATGTCGGTGACGCCCTGGTCGTTCAGAGCCTTCACCAGATTTGCGCCGATGAATCCGGCAGCGCCGGTTACAACGTAATACATCCTGGTTTCCTTCCAAGCATCCCACGGACCGGATTCGGGCCGGCGGGTGCGAACAATCTACTCGATACCGCGCAGGATAATCCTGCGGCGCGTCACAATGTGGCCCGCAACTCGTCGACCTGCGCGACCGCGGTCCCCAGTTTGCCGACGACAATTCCGGCCGCACGATTCGCAAGCCGCATCGCGTCATCGATTTCCGCACCGGCCGCGAGCATCACGGCCATGGTGGCGATGACCGTGTCACCGGCACCGGAGACATCGAAAACTTCCCGCGCCTGGGCAGCCTCGTGGGAAACACCGCGGCTATCGAACAGGCTCATGCCCTCTTCCGAGCGGGTAAGCAGCAAGGCATCGAGGCGAAGTTCCCCGCGCAGCGTCTCCACCCGACGCAACAGATCGCCCTCGTCCGCCCACTTGCCGACCACATCCCGCAACTCGGCCCGGTTGGGAGTCACCATCGAGGCGCCTGCGTAACGCCGATAGTCGTCGCCCTTTGGGTCTACCAACACCGTTTTGCCGGCCTGGCGGGCCATATCGATCATTTCCGCGATATGGGTCAGGCCCCCCTTGCCATAGTCCGAGAGAATGACAGTGTCGAATTCCGGGAGGCGTTCGGCGAACTCCATCAGTTTCGTCCGCAACACCTCGTGCGTCGGCCAGTTCTCAAAATCGATTCGCACAAGTTGTTGCTGACGGCCAATGACTCGCAATTTGACCGTGGTAAGGAGCGCAGCGTCTTTGTGCAGACTGGCGTCGATGCCTTCCTCCGCCAGCAGGCGCTGCAGCGTCTTGCCCGCCTCGTCGTCCCCGACCACGGAAAGCAGTGACACTCTGGCACCGAGCGCCGCGACGTTGCGCGCAACGTTGGCTGCGCCGCCGAGCCGCTCCTCGTTGCGCTCGACTTTCACCACGGGAACCGGCGCTTCCGGCGAAATCCGGCTGACTTCGCCGAACCAGTAACGGTCCAGCATCACATCGCCGACCACCAGGACGCGGCAACGGGAGGTGTCCGGCAGACAGAGTCTCCCCTGAGCCATCAGACTTTCCGGCCGATGGGAAAGTACTGGAACCCAAGCCCCGTCACGCGCGCAGGCTCATAAAGGTTGCGACCATCGAAAATCAGCGGGGCCTTGAGCAGGCGTTTCATCTCGTCGAAATCCGGGCTACGGAATTCTTTCCACTCGGTCACGATCAACAGCGCATCTGCTCCGGTGGCTGCGGCTAGGGGCGACGGCGCGTAGCTGATACGGGGATCATCGCCAAAAATGCGACGCGCCTCGTCCATCGCCACCGGATCGTAGGTGACCACCTCGGCCCCGCGTTCGACGAGTTCGCCGATCAGCGTCCGGCTGGGAGCCTCACGCATATCGTCGGTATTGGGTTTGAACGCCAACCCCCAGATGGCAAAGCGTTTTCCCGCCAGGGATTCGCCGAAATGCTTGACGACTTTGGCGGCCAGAACACGTTTCTGCCGGTCGTTGGCATGCTCGACGGACTCCAGCACCGACAACTCGCCGCCGACGTCGTTGGCTGTGCGAATCAGGGCCTTCACGTCTTTGGGGAAACACGAGCCACCGTAACCGCAACCGGTATACAGGAAGTGGTACCCGATACGCGGATCCGAACCAATTCCCTGGCGCACCAGTTCGATATCCGCCCCAAGCTTTTCGGCAAGAAGCGCGAGCTCGTTCATAAACGAAATGCGGGTGGCGAGCATGGCGTTGGCGGCATACTTGGTCAGTTCCGCCGAGCGGACATCCATGACGATGATGCGCTCATGGTTGCGCTGGAACGGTGCATACAGCTCGCGCATCAACTCTACGGCGCGGGCGTCGTCGGCCCCAATAACCACCCTATCGGGCCGCATGAAGTCGTCGACCGCCGCGCCTTCTTTCAGGAACTCGGGGTTCGAGACGACGCTGAATTCGATGCTGGCACCCCGCGCGGCAAGTTCATCCTGGATTGCCGCCCGAACCTTGTCGGCGGTTCCCACCGGCACAGTGGATTTGTCCACGATCACACGATAGCCGTCGATGTGCCGCCCGATACCGCGGGCGGCCTGGATCACGTACTGAAGATCGGCGGATCCGTCTTCGTCCGGCGGGGTACCTACGGCAATGAACTGGATCGTTCCGTGCTTTGCGCCCTCTACGACATCCGTCGTGAAGCGCAGCCGCCCCGCCGCGCGGTTCCGTTCCACCATCTGCAGCAGCCCCGGCTCGAAGATGGGGATCCCGCCCGAGTTGAGGGTCTCGATCTTGCGGGCATCCACGTCCACGCACAATACGTCATTCCCCACTTCGGCGAGGCAAGCGCCGCTCACCAGACCGACGTACCCCGTGCCAATCATTGTTACTTTCACGCTTTCGTGCTCCCCAGATCGTTGTCAGATGCGCGCGGCCGCTATTGCGTCGCGCTACGCAGTATTTAGTGCGGTGCCGGCCCAATTGCCACGAGAATTGTCACGGAGCCAGATCGAATTCTTCTGTCCGCCGCGGTGGATAAGTTTCCCAACCGCCACACGCCGGGCAGCGCCAATAGAACTGGCGCGCTTTGAAACCGCAGTCATCGCACCGGTAGCGCGCGACCCGCCGCGTGTGGCTGTGTATCAGGCCTTTGACAAGCTCCAGGTCGGAGCGCATCTCGGTGGGGATCGTCAGCAGCGCGGCTTCCAACAGTTTGTCGAGGCCGATAAGCGTGGGATTGCGCCGGAGTTCATCCCGAACGAGTCGATACGCCTCGTCGGAACCATTGGCCTCGAGTTGCCACTGAAACACCGTGTCGAGGAGATCGAGCGACGGATAACTTTCCATATAACTTCGCACCAGCCGAAGGCCTTCCTCGGGCCGGCCGATGCTCACATAAGCTTCACGAATTCGCCCCGCCACCAAGGCCAGGTAAACCGGATCCTGCTGTTCGACCCGACGCCAGATCTCGATTGCCGCAGCGGGGTCGCCCTCGTCCGCCACTACGTCGCCAAGCAGCAGGTTGGCGCGCACACATTTGCGGTGAAGCCCTAGGGCTTGCTCGAGCAGGCTGCGGGCAACCTCATAGTTGGAGCGGGTCAGCTCTGCCGTCGCCATTTCGCAGTAGAAATTCGCGATCTCTTTTTGCCAGAGATGTCCCGAGTGGTCCGGCAACTCCTTGGCGATCTCAGCGGCCTTCGACCACTCCTTTTCCTGCTGATATATCTCCAGCAGATACTTGAGTGCCGTTTCGTTCAAGGCGCTGCCGCGTAGCCTGCCGAAGGCGTCCTCGGCGCGATCGAGCAGGCCAGCCTTGAGGTAATCCTGCCCAAGTTCGGACAACGCGTTGAGTCTTTGCTCGTCGGCCAGATCGGCGCGCTCGACCAAATTCTGGTGCATACGGATCGCGCGGTCGGTTTCGCCGCGGCGCCGAAAAAGGCTGCCAAGGGCAAAGTGAAGCTCTACCGTCTGGGGATCGACCCGAACGGCTTCGATGAACGCATCGATTGCCTTGTCAGGCTGCTCGCTGAGCAGGAAATTCAGGCCCTTGAAGTAGGAACGCGGCAGTTGCCGCGATTCCCTCACCAAGTGCTTGATGTCTATGCGCGCGGCCACCCACCCCAGGGCAAAGAACAACGGGAAAGCCAGCAGCCACCAAAGTTCGAAATCCACCGGTGAACCTGTTTGAGTCCGCGACCGTCGGCCGCGGCTCCCTATCGGTTAGCTTGCGTCTTCGCGCCCCAGAATGCGGCGAAGCCGCGCAATCTCGATGCGCTGGAGGAAGAGACTAGTCAGGGCCCCGGTAACACCCAGTACGACGCCCCCGACAAAAAAGCAGAACATCACCAGCACCATCGGGACGTTCCAGTGCAGGTCGAAAAAGAAATGCACCGGGACCATCGCGCTGTTTTTGGCCGCAAAACCCAGCAGCGTGATGAACACCACCGCTCCCGGTATCCAGAACAGGTATTTCATGCCGACTCCCTGACGAAAAAAAGGCGGCGCAACCGCCGCCTTCGAAGTCCGATCTCCAGCCCCGGTCAAACCCCTTGGTCGACCCGCTCGCGCAATTCCTTGCCTGCCTTGAAATGCGGCACGTACTTTTCGGGAACACGCACCTTTTCGCCGGACTTGGGGTTGCGGCCCACGCGCGGCGGCCGATAGTTGAGGGCGAAGCTGCCGAACCCGCGGATCTCAATGCGATCATCCTTGGCCAGGGCCTCGGTCATCGCATCGAGAATCATCTTGACCGCGAGATCGGCGTCCTTCACCAGCAATTGGGGAAAACGCTCGGCCAGGCGGACGATTAGCTCCGACTTGGTCATGCTCGGGATCTTGCCTATTGCTGGGACGGATTATTTAGTTTTGCCTTCAGAAGCGCGCCGAGGCTGGTGGTGCCACTGGCAGCGGAACTCTCGGCCTGGAGCTTCTGCATGGCCTCGGCTTGCTCCGCTTGATCCTTGGCCTTGATCGACAGATTGATCGCCCGGGACTTGCGGTCGATGTTGATGATCATCACCTCGACGGAATCGCCGTCCTTGAGCAACTGGCGCAGGTCTTCCACCCGCTCCCGAGCTGCTTCAGAGGCGCGCAGGAAACCTTCGACTTCCTCGCCGAGACTGATGACCGCACCCTTCTGGTCGACACTCTTCACCGTACCCTTGACCAGACTGTTCTTGTCGTGGGTGGCAATGAAGTTGGTGTAGGGATCGCCTTCAAGCTGCTTGACGCCGAGGGAAATGCGCTCGCGCTCCACATCGATGGAGAGCACCATCGCCTCGACTTCGTCGCCCTTCTTGTAATTGCGAACCGCTTCTTCGCCCGATTGCGACCAGGACAGGTCCGACAGGTGCACCAGGCCATCGATGCCGCCGGGCAGGCCGATGAACACGCCAAAGTCGGTGATGGACTTGATCTGCCCCCGAACCCGGTCGCCCTTCTTGTGATTGATAGCGAAATCGTCCCACGGGTTGGACATGCACTGCTTCATGCCCAGGGAGATGCGGCGGCGATCCTCGTCGATTTCGAGAATCATGACTTCCACCTCGTCGCCGAGCTGGACGACCTTGGACGGATGGACATTCTTGTTGGTCCAGTCCATTTCCGAAACGTGCACCAGGCCCTCGATGCCCTGCTCGACTTCGACGAACGCGCCGTAGTCGGTGAGGTTGGTGACCTTGCCGAACAACCGGGTGCCCTGGGGGTAGCGGCGGGAGATGCCGACCCACGGGTCTTCCCCGAGCTGCTTCATGCCCAGGGAGACGCGGTTCTTCTCCTGGTCGAACTTGAGCACCTTGGCCTGGACTTCGTCGCCGACGGCCAGGACTTCGGACGGGTGACGCACGCGCCGCCACGCCAGATCGGTGATGTGCAGCAGGCCATCGATACCGCCGAGATCGACGAACGCGCCGTAGTCGGTGATGTTCTTGACGATGCCTTTGACGACTGTGCCTTCCTTGAGGCTGGCCAGCAGCGCTTCGCGCTCTTCACCCTGATTGGCCTCGAGCACGGCACGCCGCGACATCACGACGTTGTTGCGCTTGCGGTCGAGCTTGATGACCTTGAATTCGAATTCTTTGCCCTCGTAGGGCGTGGTGTCCTTGACCGGACGCAGATCCACCAGCGAACCCGGCAGGAACGCGCGGATGCCGTTGGTCATGACGGTCAGGCCGCCTTTCACCTTGCCCGTGATGACGCCCTTGACCAGGGTGCCCTCGTTCAAGGCCTTGTCGAGGTCGTTCCAGGCGGCAATCCGTTTCGCCTTCTCGCGGGACAGGCGCGTTTCGCCGTAGCCATCCTCCAGGGCCTCAATGGCCACCTGGACAAAATCGCCCGGCTTGACTTCGACCACACCGCGATCGCTGCGGAACTCATCGACGGAAATAAAACTTTCCGATTTCAGTCCCGCATTGACGACCACATGGTTCTGATCGACACGAACAACTTCCGCGGTGATGACTTCGCCTGCGCGCATCTCTTGGCGCAAAAGGCTCTCTTCGAACAGCGCGGCAAAACTTTCCTCTGGAACGGCAACGTTAGAAGTGGCGATGGACATAAATGACCTACACCGTCATGGGACGGCAGCAAAATTGATAAAACCGCAACTCGGAGCCCGCTTTGCCCCGCGGCGGAAACAGGGGGCGACCAAGACGAAGGCAAGGAGAAGCGACACCAATACAACTCAAAAGGAACAGATACCGCGCGCCCTGACCATTCCCAGTACGGCGTCCACCGCTGCGACGATCGTCATGTTCGACGTATCCAGCAGCAGGGCGTCTGGCTGTTGCACCAGCGGCGCCACGGAGCGCTCGGCATCGCGCCGGTCGCGTTCCTCAAGATCTTGCAAAAGACTGGGCATGTTAGCAGGCAAGCCCTTTTCGATCAACTGTTTATATCGGCGCTGCGCCCGCGCTTCGGCGCTCGCAGTCAGGAAGACCTTGAGCCCGGCGTCGGGAAAAACCACCGAACTCATGTCCCGGCCGTCAGCCACCAACCCCGGCGCGCGGCGGAAATCACGCTGACGTGCCAGCAAGGCGGTGCGCACGGCTGGAAGGGTAGCGACCTTCGAGGCGCCGACCGACACCTTTTCGTCGCGCACGGCGAGGCTGACATCCTCGCCCTCGAGCAGTATCTGGTCCGCGACAAACCGCGCCGGCAGCGCGGCGGCTACGGAGGCCAGCCGATCTTCGTCATCCAGCGCGATCGCCGCACGCAGCCCCGCTAGCGCAACCAGCCGATAAAGGGCGCCGGAATCCAAGTAATGGAAACTCAAGACTTGCGCTACCCGCGAGGCGACGGTTCCTTTCCCCGAGGCTGAAGGGCCGTCAATGGCGATCACGGGAACGGAAGCGTTCATGGCCAGATCTTCAGCCATGGATGCGCAATCCGACCCCCGCCGCCAAGGGCAGGAAACTGGGGAATGAGGTCGCCACATTCGCGCAATCGCGCACGTGAATCGGGCCGCGGGAGGCCAGGCCGGCAATGGCAAACGACATGGCGATGCGATGGTCGGTGTGGGAATCCACCTCGCCGCCAGCGATAGCCCCGCCGGCGATGCGCATGCCGTCCGCCCGCGGTTCGGCCTCGACCCCCAGGCACTGCAGGCCCTCGGCCATGACCGCGATGCGGTCGGATTCCTTCACCCGCAACTCTTCCGCCCCGGTCAGCAGCGTTTCTCCGGAGGCACAGGCAGCCGCCACGAACAGGGCAGGAAACTCGTCGATGGCCAGCGGCACCAGTTCCTCGGGTATGCGGATGCCGTGCAGCGGCGCCGAGCGGACGCGCAGGTCCGCCACTGGCTCCCCGCCGGCTTCCCTAGCGTTCTCCAGCGTGATATCCGCCCCCATCAGGCGCAGGATGTCGATCACTCCGGTCCGCGTCGGATTCACGCCCACGTGCTCCAACACCAGATCGGAACCCGGGGCAATACTCGCACCCACCAAGAAGAATGCAGCCGAGGAGATGTCAGCCGGGACGTCGATAGTCGTGCCCGTCAGCTTTCCTCCCCCGCTGAGGGCCACGTGGCCCCCCTTGCATTGGACGGGATACCCGAACGCTGACAGCATCCGCTCGGTGTGATCCCGCGTCGGGGCCGGTTCCACCACGCTGGTTTCGCCTTCGGCGTAAAGGCCAGCAAACAACACGGCCGATTTCACCTGGGCGCTAGCGACCGGCATGGCGTAAGAAATGCCGCGCAGTTTTCCGGCGGGATGAATGCGCAGCGGCGGACGGCCACCTTCGGCCGTCTCGATCCGGGCCCCCATCTGGCCCAAGGGGTCAGCTACCCGGCGCATCGGGCGCTTGCGCAAGCTGGCGTCCCCGTCCATTTCGACGGCGAACCCCTGCCCGGCTAGCAGGCCGGAGAGCAAGCGCATGGACGTTCCGGAATTGCCGCAGTCCAGCACACCGGTCGGCGCACGCAGTCCATGCAGGCCGACCCCGTGGATGGTCACGCGCCCTTCGTCGGGGCCTTCGATGGACACTCCCATAGCCCGGAAGCAGTTCATCGTCGCCAGCGCGTCCTCCCCTTCGAGGAAGCCGGAGACGCGGGTAACACCCTCGGCGATGGCGCCGAGCATGATGGATCGGTGGGAGATCGACTTGTCGCCGGGCACCCGCAGGCGGCCGGTCAGTCGGCCGCCGGGCTCAATGCAGAAATCCATGTCTTGTTCTCGATCCTATCCAGCCAAGCCTGACGTGCCGCGCGGGCGCGAGCGAAGGTTTCATCCAGCGCGGGACCGTCCGACGCGACCAACAAACCACGCAGACGGGCGAGTTCGCTTTCGTAAGCATTCAGTTCGCCCAGGAGCGCATCGCGATTCGCCAGACAGATGTCCCGCCACATTTCGGGATGGCTCCCGGCGATACGCGTGAAATCCCGGAATCCCCCGGCAGCAAAGCCGAACAGGGTTTCCGAATTGGGCCGTTGCGCCAAGTCATGCACCAGGGCGAAAGCCAGCAGATGGGGCAAATGGCTGACGGCGGCGAACACCCCGTCGTGCTCATCGGGCGCCATCTCCGCCACCGTCGCCCCGCACGCCTCCCAACAAGCGCGCACCCGGGCCAGGTCCGCCGGCGCATTCTCGGAAAGAGGCGTTATCACCACGCGACGCCCCTGGTAGAGGTCTGCGGTGGCAGCCGCCACACCGCTTTTCTCCGCACCAGCGATGGGATGGCTGGGGACAAACTGCCCAATGCGCTCACCGAAACTGCGGCGCGCCGCGGCAACTACGTCCCGCTTGGTGCTGCCACCGTCGGTAACCAGCGTATTGGGCTCCAGAAGAGGAACCAGTTCAGCCATGCGCGGCTCCATCTGGCCGACCGGCGTGGCGAGAAGTACGAGGTCCGCGCCCTGTAATGCATCTTTCCAGCCGATGGCGATTTCGTCGATGACTCCCAGATCCACTGCCTGGCGCAATGTCGCGACGCTGCGGCCAATGCCGACGATGCGGTCTACCGCGCCCGCACGGCGCAAGGCCATCGCGAACGAGCCACCGATCAGTCCGACGCCACAGACCACCACTTTCGCCAGTGCCACCACGACCTAGCTCCCGCTTCCCGAAAACCGGTGGGGCGAACTGCGGGCCGCGCCCCGAATCATGATAGCGCCCGCTCCAAAGCGGCCAGAAAGCGCGCATTCTCTTCCGGCAAACCAATGGTCACGCGCAGGTGCTGCGGCAGGCCGTAGCCGGCGATGGGGCGGACGATCACGCCGTCGCGCAACAGCCGTCCATTGACCGCCGCCGCATCGCCGACGCGGAAGGTGACGAAATTGCCGTAGGAGGGGATGAACTCGAGGCCCAGATCGAGCAATCCATCGGTGATTTGCTTCATCCCCTGAGCGTTGGCTTCAACGCTGCGGGCAATGAAGGCCTCGTCACCGAGGGCGGCTTCGGCGGCAGCGAGCCCGACGATGGAAACGTTGAACGGTTGGCGAATTCGGTTCATCAGGTCGGCGACCGGCGGGTTTGCCAGGGCGAAGCCGACACGAAGCCCGGCAAGACCATAAACTTTAGAGAAGGTGCGCGTGATGACGAGATTCGGAAATCGGGCCAGCCACGCAATGCTGTCGTAACGGACATCGGCGGACAGGTATTCGGTGTAAGCCTCGTCCAGTACCACCACAACGTTGTCCGGCACCTCGGCGAGGAAATTCACGAGGCTGTCGCCGCTGAGCAGCGTCCCGGTCGGGTTGTTGGGATTGGCGATGAAGATCATGCGCGTCTGCGGCGTGATTGCGGCCAGCATCGCGAACAGATCATGGCCGTATTCGTGGGCCGGTACCGCGATCCCCGTCGCGCCCACCGTCAGCGTGGCAATGGGGTATACGGCAAAGGCGTGCTGGGCGTAGATTGCCGCTAGCCCCGGCGCCAGAAAAGCGCGGGCGGCCATGTCGAGGACGTCGTTGGAGCCGTTCCCGAGCACGATGCTGTCCATGGCGACGCCGTAGCGCCGCACCAGTGCCTGCTTCAGGCTGAAGCCGTTGCCGTCCGGGTAGCGGGAGATGTCCGCCATCGCCCGTAGCGCCGCCTCTTTGCCCTTCGGACTCATGCCGAGCGGGTTCTCGTTCGACGCCAGCTTGATGATGGCCGCTTCTTCCAGGCCCATCTCGCGCGCCAGTTCGGAAATCGGCTTGCCCGGTTGATATGGGGAAATGGCGCGCACGTAGGACGGCGCGAGGTCGGCAACACGGCTCATGGATGGGCCCTCATCACAGCGCAGCCGGGTAGGAGCCCAGCACTTTGAGGAAGGCCGCCCGATAACCCAGTTCCTGCAGAGCGGAACGTACTTTTGGGTCGCTCTGGTGACCTTCCAGATCAATGAAAAAGATGTACTCCCACATGCCGGAACGGGACGGCCGCGACTGGAACTTGGTCATCGACACGCCTTTGCGCGCCAATGGTTCCAGCAGCGAGTGCACCGCCCCCGGCCGGTTCAGCGCCGAGCACACCAGGGACGTCTTGTCCCGCCCCGATGGGCCGGCATCGTGTTTGCCCAGCACGAGGAAACGGGTGGTGTTGTTCGGGTCGTCCTCGATATTCGCCGCCAGCACGTTTAGTTCGTAGCGCTCCGCCGCGGCATCCCCCGCGATGGCGCAGGAATCGGCGTCTTGGGCGGCCAAACGAGCGGCTTCTGCGTTGCTGGCGACAGGCACGCGCGGGAGGGTCGGCAGGTTCTCGTTCAGCCACTCGTGGCACTGGGCAAGGGACTGGGCGTGGGAGTAAATACGCTGGACGTCCTGCAGTGAGGCGGCCCTGGAAAGCACGTGCTGATTGATGCGCAAGCCAACTTCGCCGCAGATCTTCAGCGGCGACGCGAGGAGCAGGTCCAGCGTGCGGCCCACCGCCCCTTCGGAGGAGTTTTCCACCGGGACGATGCCGTAGTCGGCGCTGCGGGACTCGACAGCGCGGAACACGTCGTCGATGGCGGCCACGGAAGTGAAACTGGGCGCCGAGCCGAAATGCTTTTGGGCCGCCGTCTCTGAGAAAGTACCTTCCGGGCCGAGATAAACGACTCGCAACGCCTGTTCCAGCGCCAGGCACGCCGACATCACCTCGCGG
>JBAWHH010000166.1:0-1936 GCA_049593715.1 Rhodocyclaceae bacterium | reverse complement strand
CCCATACCGTGATCGCCAGCGGGATCCAGATCAACAGCCCCGTGATGAAGTATTTCTTCATGTCATGTACTGCTGGTCGCGCTCGCATCCGCACTGCAACTGGGCGTCGCGGTTTTCGCAGACGCGTCGGCGTCGGGCTTCGACGTCGATTTGGAGCCCTTGAAATCGGTGGCGTACCAACCGCTTCCTTTCAACTGAAACCCGGCGGCGGTGACCTGCTTTTTGTAAGAAGCCTTCCCGCAGGTTGGACAATCGGAAAGCGGGGCGTCCGCCAGCTTCTGCAAGTGTTCCTTCTGGAACCCGCAGTCGTCGCATCGATACTCGTAGATTGGCATGGCAGCCTCCAAAAAAGCGCAATTATATCTAGCCGTTTACCGGCGAAAGGGAGTTTCGCGGGCAGCGCGGCGCAAAATCAGATCTGTGGGTGTCGGCGCAGATTTCAAGTCGCGCCGCGGCTGCTCTGACGCCGACGTCAGAGCAGTTGCAGGTACGCGTCGGTCAGGGGGCGAGCCCAGAGAAGGGCGATCACGCCAGCCGTAGCCAAGTAAGGACCAAAAGGAATCGGAACGCTGCGACCATGTTTGGCAAATACAATCAAGCTGATTCCGATGGTCGCCCCTACGAGGGAAGAGAGCAATATCGTCAGAGGAAGGGCCTGCCATCCCAGCCATGCGCCGATGGCGGCCAGAAGTTTGAAGTCGCCGTAGCCCATGCCTTCCTTGCCGGTTGCCAGTTTGAAGAGCCAGTAAACGATCCAAAGACTCAAGTAGCCGGCCATGGCGCCGACGACGGCCGTCTGTAGATCCACGAAAACGCCGAACAGGTTGAACAACAGCCCGAGCCAAAGTAGCGGAAGCGTCATCGAGTCGGGTAGGAGCTGCGTGTCGAGGTCAATCAGGGCAAGGGGAATGATTGCCCACAGGAACAGTAGTGCGCCAACCGCTTGTAAGGAAACGCCGAAGTGCCACGCCGCGAATGCGCTAAGTACGCCGGTGAGGGTTTCCACGGCTGGATACCTGATGGAAATCGGTGCGCGGCAATTGCGGCAGCGGCCGCGCAGGATCAGGTAGCTGACGACGGGGATATTGTCGCGGGCGGCGATCATCTGTCCGCACTGAGGACATCGGGAACGCGGCTGAGCCAGGGTCAGGGTTGCTCCGTCGGGTAGTGCTTCTCCTCGGATCTCGGCGCATTGACTCTGCCACTCGCGTTCCATGATCTTGGGAACCCGGTGGATGACCACATTGAGGAAACTACCGATTGCCAAGCCCAGCAGGCCGCAAAGCAAGGCAAAGAGAGGAAGATCGATCGCCTGAGGCATACGTTTGTCCGGGCTGTCGCAATTGTCCGTCGATTTGCCCCATCACGAAGAGGCGGTTCGTTGCCGGGCCATGGGGCGGCCCCGAAGGGCCGCGCGAAATCAGACCACCGCGCCGAGTTTGAAGATCGGCAGATACATGGAGATCACCAATCCGCCAATCAATACGCCGAGAACTACCATGATCATCGGCTCTATAAGGCTCGACATTGCGGCAACCGCATCGTCAACTTCCTGTTCGAAGAAATCCGCCACTTTGGACAGCATGCTGTCGAGTTGGCCGGATTCTTCGCCAATTGACGTCATCTGAATGACCATCACAGGGAACACATCTGCGTTTTGCATGGCTATCGTCAGGCTAGTGCCGGTGCTTACTTCGGTCTGAATCTGTTTGGTGGCCGAGATGTAAACATGGTTCCCCGAAGCTCCGCCCACCGAGTCAAGTGCTTCGACGAGAGGTACTCCCGCTGCGAACATGGTGGATAGTGTGCGGGTCCAGCGCGCGATGGTCGCTTTTCTGATGATCTCGCCAAAGATAGGCAGCTTGAGCAATGCCCGGTCAACGGCCATACGCAACTTTTCCGATCGCTTGAAAGCAAAAGCCAAACCGTAAAGTGC
>JBAWHH010000165.1:0-3335 GCA_049593715.1 Rhodocyclaceae bacterium | reverse complement strand
CGGTCTGATCACCCGGCCGTAGCGGATGCCGCCGGCTTCGCGCTCGCACATCCAGCCCTCCGCAATGGCGGCGCGGCAGGCGTCGAAAATGGCTTGGCAGTCCCCACCACCGGCGGGGAATCGGGCGTTCAACTCGGCCTCCAACCCAGCGTCCAGCGGTTTGCCGGCAATGGCGGAGGTGATGCGGGAGATCAGGTTCTGGAAGTGCTCCTGGGTCATCTTCATGTCTCCTCGGTTGTCCTGCGCCTTCATGGCGTGTGCGTGGCGGCATCGGCTGCCAGGGCCCCCAGCCGTGCCGACCCGCCCTGCACCGCGCAGCGCCGATGATAGAAATTAAGGGCGCGCAAGCCGCCCAGTTCCTCCCCGCCGCCGGCGCGGCCGGGGCCGCCGTGGAGGCACTGGGGCAAAGCGTTGCCGTGGCCTGTCTGGGTCTTCGCCACGGCGGAGTCGACGCAAACTACGCGGCCGTGGCTATCCGCCAGTTCCAGGGCGGCGCGGGCGCTGAAGGTTTCGTCGGCGCTGAAGACCGAAGCCACCAGCGAACCCTGGCCGCGCCGGGCGAGGGCGAAGGCCTGTTCGGCGTTGGCGTAGGGCACGATGGTTGCCACCGGGCCGAACACTTCCACTTCATGTACGGCGGCTGCGGCGAACGGGTCATCGCAGGCCAGCAGGGTGGGCGGCACAAACGCGGCCCGCGCCGGGTCGGCGTCGATGGGGACGAAGTCCTCGCGCCCGCCGAAAATCACGCGCGCCTCACGGCGCAACCGGGCGATGCCTTCCCAGGCGGCGTGTTGCTGCCGGCGGTTCACCAGCGGCCCCATGCGTACTGCCGGGTTGCGCGGATTGCCCACCGCCACGTCCGCCAGCTTGGCGGCTATGGCTTCCGCCACTGCGCCGCGCAGGGCGGCAGGCACGAGGATGCGGCGGATGGCGGTGCATTTCTGGCCCGCCTTGACGGTCATTTCCTTCACCACCTCCCGCACCAGCAGGTCGAATTCGGCGCTGCCGGGAGTCGCGTCGGGGCTGAGCAGGGCGCAGTTCAGGCTGTCGGCCTCCACGTTGAGCCGTGTCGAAGCGCGCAGCATCGCCGGGTGGGCGCGGATGCGCCGGCCGGTGGTGGCGGAGCCGGTGAACGCCACCGCGTCGGCGGTCGTCACGTGGTCCAGCAGATCCCCCGGATCGCCGCAAAGCAGCGACAGAGCCCCCACCGGCATCACGCCAGCCGATACCACGTCTTCCACCATGCGCTGCGCCAGCCAGCTCGTGGATGCGGCGGGCTTGGCGAGGACCGGCAGACCCGAGAGCAGCGCCGGGGCGGCTTTCTCCCACAAGCCCCAGGCGGGGAAATTGAAAGCGTTGATGAGGATGGCAACGCCGCGCAGCGGCACGGCGATATGGAGAGCCTGGAACGAGCCATCCCTCGAAAGGCTCTCCATTTCGCCGTCCCGCAGGTAACGCGCCGTCCCCATGGATGCGCCGGCCCGGGCGAAATATTTCAGCGTGAAGATGGCGCCGTCGATGTCGATCGCCGCGTCCGCCTGGGGCGAGCCGGAGTTGGCCAGCGCAATGTCGTAGTACGCAGCGCGGTTGGCCGTCAGCACCTCGGCGATGCGGCCCAGCAATGTCGCCCGCTCGGCGTAGGTCAGCGCCCGCAAAGCCGGCCCGCCGACGCGCCGCCCGAAGTCTAGGGCCGCCGCCTTGTTGATGCCCTCAGTGGAAACCCGCGCCAGTTCATCCCCCAGGACCGGATCCACCAAGGCCTCGCCGTCGCCGCTTCCCGTCTGCCACTGGCCGCCTACGTAGTTGGGTAGCTTCATCCCGATTCTCCCCGCAGCCGCAATTTGTTTTCCCTGGCCGGAACGCCTTCCGCCGGCTCACCGTAGATGCAACATAGTGCTTGACACGTCAACAGTCAAGAACTATCGTGCATTTAACGACCCCAGGAAGATGTACCCCCAGCAGGAGGAAACATGCAGACAGCCGTCGCCCTCGACATGACTCCCAGCGCTCCAGACTGGGTGGATTTCCAGACGTGCCCCGAGCACTACGCCCACTGGCGTTTGAGTTTCGACGGCCCGGTCGCCACGCTGGCGCTGGGCATCAAGGAAGACGGCGGAATTCGTCCGGGTTACAAACTCAAGCTCAACTCCTACGACCTGGGGGTGGATATCGAACTGCACGACGCGCTGCAGCGCATCCGCTTCGAGCACCCCGAAGTGCGCAGCGTGGTCATTACCAGCGCCAAGGAGCGCATCTTCTGCTCCGGGGCCAACATCTTCATGCTCGGCCTTTCCAGCCACGCCTGGAAAGTGAATTTCTGCAAATTCACCAACGAAACACGCAACGGCATCGAGGATACAAGCCGCCACTCGGGCCTCAAATTCATCGCCGCCTGCAATGGCACCACGGCGGGAGGCGGCTACGAACTGGCCCTGGCCTGCGACGAGATCTTCCTCGTCGACGATCGCTCCTCCGCCGTCAGCCTGCCGGAAGTGCCTCTGCTGGGCGTGCTGCCTGGCACCGGCGGCCTGACCCGCGTCACCGACAAGCGCAAAGTCCGCCGCGACCTGGCCGACATTTTCTGCACCACCACAGAAGGCGTGCGCGGCCAGCGTGCGGTGGAATGGCGGCTGGTGGATGCCGTGGTCAAGCCCCAGCAGTTCGCCGAGCAGGTGCGGCGCCGCGCCCTGGAGCTGGCGGAACAAAGCGACCGCCCGGCGGATGCTGGAGGCGTGGCCCTGACGCCGCTGGAGCGCCACATCGACGCAACCGGCTACCACTATGGTTTCGTCGATGCGTTGTTCGACACCAAGGCCCGCCAGGCAACCATCACCGTTAAGGCGCCGACGCCGGACCAGCCCAGCGACCTGCAGGGCATCCTCGCCACCGGCGCCGGCTGGTGGCCGCTGCAGATGGCGCGGGAACTGGACGACGCGATCCTCATGCTGCGCACCAACCAGCGCGAGTTGGGCATCTGGGTGCTGAAAACGGCGGGCGACGCGGCAAGCGTCCTGGCGGTTGACGCTGCCCTGCACGCGCACCGTGAGCACTGGTTCGTGCGCGAAGCGATTGGCCTGCTGCGACGGACGCTTGCGCGGCTGGACGTATCCTCCCGCACCCTGATCGCCCTCATCGAGCCCGGCTCCTGTTTCGCCGGCACCCTGCTGGAACTGGCCCTGGCCGCGGACCGCACGTACATGCTCGACGCCGCCGAGGGCGCGCCGGAACTGGCCCTTTCCGAACTGAATTTCGGCAGCTATCCCCGCGTGGACGGCCACCCGCGGCTGGCTTCCCGCTTCTACGGCGACGCGGAACTCATCGCCGCCGCCCGCGCC
>JBAWHH010000164.1:0-3444 GCA_049593715.1 Rhodocyclaceae bacterium | reverse complement strand
GGATGAAGGAGAGGAGGATCCGATGAAACCGAGTCTGAAGAGGATCGCCCTGGCAGTGGCGCTTGCAGCCTCAACTGGCGCGGCGCAGGCCGACAACTGGGGGTGCGAAGTCATGCTGTGCCTGTCCAACCCCGCCGGCCCGCGGGCGGTGCCGGAGTGCAAGGGGCCGATCGACCGGCTGGAGGATCATCTGCGACACGGCGGATCGTTTCCCACCTGCCAGTTAAGCAACGGCGCCGGCAGCGCGAGCGCGGGCACCTACGCCCGGCAGAACTTCACGTACTACGATCCCTGTCCTGCGGGGACGAGTGCGCTGGCGGCGGGGGCACGGGGTGCCGCCGCCCGGGATGCCCAACTGCGCACTGCCCGATTTGACCGCCACCAGACGCTCTGGGTGGCGCAGTTCGCGACCGGGATCGGTTCGGGTGATGGCACCCGCGGGGTCGGCGTTGCCTTGGGTGGCCGGGGCCTGCCGCCCAAGGTCTGTGTCGGGCCCCGGGCCGGACAGGCCTATGCCGAGATCGCCGATGCGGACGGCAGCGTCCAGCAGGTGCCGGTGGACCTTTACGACCGCGTGGAACTGCTGCGCCCCTACGCTTCGCCCCGGGTGATCGATGTCTATGTCGACAACACCCTCTACCAGCGGGTGCGGTGGTAAGCGGGGTCGCGAAGGAGGGAAACCCGACGCAGCGTCTCCCTGAGGCTCGGGGACACGCACCCTGACGCCCCAAGGCAACGTCCGCGCCGGTACGACGGCTGCGCGAGCAGCCTGCGCGGATTGACATGGCATTCGTCCAGGATGCATCCTGCCCGTCATTACTTGCGAGGAGAGGCTCATGTCCGGCTGGTTTGAACTCAAGACGACGTCCGATGGCCAGTTCCAGTTCGTGCTCAAGGCGGACAACGCCGAGACCATTCTGACGAGTGAGCGCTACAAGGCGAAATCCTCGGCGCACAACGGCATCGCCTCGGTGCAGGAGAACTGCGGCAAGGACGAGCGCTACGAGAGGCTCGATTCCCAGAACGGGAAGTGCTATTTCAACCTCAAGGCAGCCAATCACCAGATCATCGGTACGAGCCAGATGTACGCGTCGGCCCAATCCCGCGACGGGGGCATCGCGTCAGTGAAGACCAACGGCGTCACGACTGTCATCAAGGACCAGACGGCCTGAGGCACCGGCACAGGGGATCGGGCACTTCTTCGGAACGGGACCGGGGGATCCCAGGCTTCATTGGGATGTGAAGCCGTTGAGAGGTGACGCAGTTCGTCACTTTGTGCCTAAAAGTGTAGCGTCACCGAAATCCCCTAGTCAAAACAGGGTAATCGGCTTGTAATCTGGGGAGTTATCCACCGTTTCTGTGGATAACTGAAACGCCGAGCCAGGCAGACCATCCGCCCCCCAGAGACAAGGTCACGGCGGTTGCCTCACCCCTGGGCCGCGGCGTCCCGCTCGCCGTGTCTTGACCGCGGAAGAACGATGCTATTCGGGCCACACTGTCATCGACGTCGGTTCGCCGTGCGCGCCCTGGTCGGCGCGGTTGGCCTGCTGGCCGGCGCCTATGGCGCTGCCTGCGCCTATCTTTGGGCCTTTCAGCGCGAACTGATCTTCGAGCCGGCGGCCTCCGTGCGTCGTACCCCCCGGGATGTCGGGGATGACTTCGAGGCGGTCCGCATTCCGGTCGCCGCGGGAGGCGAGTTGCAGGCCTGGTGGCTGCCAGCGGCCAGCACCAACGCGATCCAGGGCGAGACAACCATCCTCTACCTGCGCGGGAACGATGGCAATCTCGGCACGGAGGTCGATCGCCTGCACGCCCTGCGGCGCTTTGGGCTACCCATCCTGGCGATCGGCTACCGGGGGTATGGGGAAAGCAGCGGGCCGGCGCCTTGCGAGGCACATCTGGTCGAAGACGCCGCCGCAGCCTGGGACTTCCTGACCAAGGTAAGGGGGGTGTCACCGCAGCGCGTGATCGTCTATGGCCACTCCCTCGGCGGCGCGGTGGCGGCGGATTTGGCGCTGAGGCACGCCGATCTCTGCGGGGTGATCTTCGAGGCGGCCTTCACGTCCATGGCCGAGGGTGAGCGGGAATATCCGTGGTTCCCGATCGACTGGCTGCTGAGCGAGCGTTTCGAGGTGCTGCCCAAGGTGGGAGCAATCCAGGCTCCGGCGCTTTTCATCCACGGCGCCGACGACGATTTGGTTCCGCCGTCCATGGCGCAGCGCCTGTTTCCGGCGGCCCGCGGGCACAAGCAGCTTGCCGTGGTCCCCGGAGCGGGGCATGAGGAGGCGTTGGCGAAAGGCGGGGCACCGCTGTCCGAATCGGTGGCACGCATGGTGGGGCGATGCGCGGTTGCGCCACGATCGGTTCCGCCGCCAGCACAGACGGGATCCCGGCCCTAAAATATCGTCCTATTCCATCAACGAGAACGGAGTGCGCGTGGAGGGCGAAATCATCCGCTTTCGGGTCGATCCCGCGGTGAAGGAGAAGGTGGCCGCCGTGTGCGAGAAGCTCGGCTTCGATCTGTCCGAGGTGCTGCGGGCGGTGATGGGCCGCATCGCCGAGACGGGGACCCTTCCCATCGAGTTGGCCTCGACGTCCGAACCCCGCTCCCAGCGGGCCCCGTTCGGCGAATACTCCGAACGCCTGTGGCGCGACTACCAGTACGTCGACACCGAAGTCGCTCTCACTCTGCTGGATGCCTTCATCGCTCGAAGTGCTGCCCAGTTGAATGCCGAGCAGAGCTCGCAGGCGCCCAACCCCGGGACGATCGAAACGCTGAAGCGGGTCATCGCTGAGGCGAGGCAGCTCACCCAGACGCTCGATCCCGACGATGCCCCCGCGCTCGCTGCCGTGCTGGCGGCGTACGGGCCCAAACCTGCTCCTACCGAGTCCCATGGCGAACCCTAATCCACCCCTGACACCCGGCCGGGCCGCGCATCTGTACGACCAGCAGATCCGGCCGATGCTGCTGGATCCGATCGAGGGTGCGGCCGTGCCGGTGGCCATCTTCGTCGGCGGTGATCCCGGGGCAGGTACGACCGCCGCCCTGCAGCGGCTTCGCCGGGAAGCGCGCTTCGCCGAGGCGGCGCCGGCCGTGATTTCCCGCGAGATCTTGCAGCCCTTCCATCCCGCTTGGCAGCAGCCTGGCGGGCCGCGAAACGAGATCCCGCATGGGGTCATCGATCGCTGGGTCGAACAACTGGCGCGGGAGGCCATTGGCAAACGCGCGAGCCTTCTCATCGGCACGAGCATGGACAAACCCCAGCCCCTCGTTGCCCTTGCCGGGGAACTCCAGGCAGCGGGGTATCGCGTCGAGTTGGTGGTGGTGGCCACCGACGTGGAGGCGAGCCGGCTGGGGGTGGTGACCCGTTTCGAGCGGCTGTTATCCCAGGGGGTGGCCTCTCATTGGATGAATCAGGAGGCGCACAGCCAAGCCGTCCAGGC
>JBAWHH010000163.1:0-3346 GCA_049593715.1 Rhodocyclaceae bacterium | reverse complement strand
CTGGCAGCCGCCCAGGGTGAGTATGCAAGCGAGGAAGAGGGTCTGTAGGAGTTTCTTGGTGGTCATATCGATGTTCCATTTCCGGACTCACCTTACCACGCCTGAACGCCATATTTCACGGGCTTCCCCGCTGCGGCTCTCTTGTTGCTAAACTCGCGCCCCGTGAATAACGACCAAGGATCTCCAGTATGAACAAAACGGAATTCATCGACGCCGTTGCTGCCGCGCACGACAACCTGCCCCGCACCGAGGTGGCTCGCGTGATCGAGACGGCCCTGGATACGATCGGCAACGAAATGAAACGCGGGCGCACGGTACAGATCACTGGATTTGGCACGTTCTCCACCGTCAAGCGCAAAGCCCGCGCGGGGCGCAATCCCAAGACGGGAGAGGCGATCAAGATCGCGGCGATGACCCTGCCGAAGTTCGCCGCCGGCAGCAAACTCAAGGAACTCGTCGGCAAGAAGAAGTGACACGAATTGCCCGCCGGAGGACCGAGCGCAGAAATCCGCCCGTCTTGGGCACTTCAACGGAACCAATCGGGATATGCCCGATTCAAAGGGAGTTAGGACACAGCCGGTGTCCGTAAACGTTGTCCAACCGATAAGGAGAAGGAGTTATGGACGCCCCACAAACCCCGCGCAAAACGAAAGCCACGAAACTCAACCTCAACGACATTCTCAGCTATCGCAAAGCGCTGGCCGAGAATCAGAGTACCTTTTGGCAGCGCTTCGGCGTGACGCAGAGCGGCGGCAGCCGTTATGAAAGCGGACGCAATATCCCGAAACCGGTACGTCTGCTGATCAGCCTCTACGCGGCCGGAAAGATCACCGACGACGACCTGACCATTGCCGCGGGCGGCAAGGTGAAGCGCTCCAAAGCCAGCGACTGAGATCGATTGGGGCGGGGTCCCAGCGCGGGTATGCCGGAAAACCTGCTGCGCGACCTGCCCCAACGTGGCGCGGATGAGCATTTCAGCGATCTGCTTGTCCGGCCTGGAATACGGATTGAACGCATCGTCTCCCGCGGGCAGGCCAGTCCGCCCGGGTTCTGGTATGACCAACCTGGCGGAGAATGGGTTCTGGTGCTGGCGGGGCGAGCCGGCCTGCGCTTCGAAGACGAGGCCGAGGCGCGCAGTCTCGGTCCCGGCGACTGGGTGGACATCCTCCCGCACCGCCGCCATCGTGTGGAATGGACGGACCCCGACGAGCCTACCGTTTGGCTGGCTGTCCACTACGAGTCAGCTTGAATCGATCGGCGTTGTTGCTGCCCTTCGCGCCTGATCTCCCCGATTTGCGAGTGTTTTCATGCCCCATCTGTTCGAGCCCCTGACGCTGCGCAGCCTGGTTCTGCGCAACCGCATCGGCATTCCGCCTATGTGCCAGTATTCCGCCCGCGATGGTCTGGCGCAGGATTGGCATTTTGTGCACTACGGCAGCCGCGCGGCCGGTGGTGCCGGGTTGTTGATCGTGGAGGCGACGGCCGTTGTCGCAGAAGGCCGCATCAGTTCCGGAGATCTGGGGCTGTGGGACGACCGCCATATCGAGCCGCTGGCGCGCATCGCGCGCTTCGTCCGCGAGCAGGGATGTGGGGCGGTGATCCAGCTTGCCCATGCCGGGCGCAAAGCCAGCACCACTCTGGGTTGGGAGCCCCAGCGTTCGTTGACGGCGGCAGAGGGGGGCTGGCCGGTGGTGGCCCCGACAGCGCTTTCTTTTGGCGATGGGTATGTCGAGCCGCGGGAACTGGACGAGGCGGGAATCGGCAAGGTCGTGGAAGCGTTCGCGACCGCGGCGGGGCGCGCCCGGGAGGCGGGTTTCCAGGCAGTCGAGATTCATGCCGCCCACGGTTATCTGCTGCACCAGTTCCTGTCACCCTTGTCCAATCGCCGCACGGATGGTTATGGCGGCAGTTTCGATAACCGATCGCGCGTCGTGCGCGAGGTCGTTGCCGCTGTGCGGGCGCAGTGGCCGGAAGATTTGCCCCTGATGATCCGGCTTTCCGCCACGGATTGGGTCGATGGCGGGTGGAGTGTCGAGGAAACGGTGGCGCTGTGCCGGGTTCTGAAATCCTTGGGCGTCGACCTGGTCGACGTTTCCTCCGGCGGACTGGTGCCCACGGCGGTCATCCCTGCTGGCCCGGGTTTCCAGACCGAGTTCGCTTCCCGGGTGCGGCATGAGGTGGGCATTCCGACCGCCGCCGTGGGTTTGATCACCGCACCCGCGCAGGCCGATCAGATCGTCCGCTGCGGCCAGGCCGACATGGTGCTGCTCGGCCGGGAAGTGCTGCGCAACCCCTATTGGCCTCTCACGGCCGCCCAGGTTTTGGGGCAATCTGCGGCCTGGCCGTTGCAGTACTTGCGGGCGGCGCCGGCCGGATTCGCCGGACGCTGAGAAGGTTGCCGGATCAGCGGGGCGGCGTGCCCGGTTGAGGCGGTTCCACTTTCGGTGATTCCCGCTTCACCCAGACTTCCAGCCCCTGGGCCAGTTGAAGATCCGCTGCGGCCAGTTGGTCGATGAGGCGCCGCGTCATCCGCGTGCTTTTTGACAGCAGCACGAACCCCGTCGGATGCGTGACGTCCCGCGTCAGCACCATGCCTTCCCGGATGCGGGAGGACGGCACGACGAATTCGTCGACATCGAGTAGTTCTTCAGCCAAGAGTATGGACTTGAGATAGTCGACGACCAGTGGGTCATAGCGCGATCCGCGCTGCGCCACCAGATACTGGCAACTTTCTTTGACCGATTTCGGCTGGCTGGTGAGGGCGCCGCTCCTCAACGCTTCGAAATCGCTCGCCGCGGCGATGATTCGGGCACCGAGGGGGATCTCGAAGCCGCTCAGTCCATCGGGGAAACCCTTGCCGTCGAAGTTTTCGTGATGGTGGCGAATGATGTCCGCCACGCCTGAGAGTCCTTCGATGTTGCGCAGGGTTTCGGCGCCGATGGCGGGGTGGCGCCGGTACAGGACCAGTTCGTCGCCTTTCATTGCGGAGACCGGCTTGTGCAACAGGCTGTCCGGGAAGCTGACTTTGCCCACGTCGTGGAGCAACCCGGCAACGAAGATGTCCTGCGCTTCGGCAGGATCAGCGCCCATCGCCCGGCTCACCTGCCGTGCCGTCTCCGCCACCCGCCGCGAATGTTCGCCGATCGTGCCGGCTCGAAGCTCCGTGAACCGGCTCATTGCCATCAGCGTGCCGAAGTAGGCCTTCTGCAGGCTGGCATGGGTGGATTCGAGTTTGCCGAGGGCTTGCTCCAGTTCCTGCGTACGTTCCGCCACCGTCTCCTCAAGCTGCGCGTTATGAGTCTCCAGCGCGTCCCGGGCCGCCTTCAAGGCCAGATGAGTGTGGATG
>JBAWHH010000162.1:0-10083 GCA_049593715.1 Rhodocyclaceae bacterium | reverse complement strand
TGCCAGACCCGTCGCAAAGTCGTGCTGCAGGGCGGCAGCCAAAGAATGGACTTCTTTTTCCAGGGCGGCGGCACCGTTGAGCAGTGCCGGGAGATCTTCGGCGCGGGCAGCCGCCTCGGTCTCCAAGGCTGCCTGGGTGACGCGGTCGGCGCAGAAGTTGCCTGCCGCGCCCTTAATACTGTGAGCCACGCGGTAGGCTGCTTGCCAATCGTGGCAAGCCACAGCCTGCTGGAGATCGCTCACGCTGGAGGTGTATCCGGCGAGGAAAGTGCCTGCAATGGCTTCGAGTATCTCGGTGTCGCCGCCCAGGTTCTCCAACACCGCAGCGCGGTCGAAGACCTGCCCGGTTATGGTGGTGTCTGGAGATTTCGAGATCGGTGCCGATTTTCGGGCGGCAATATTCTCCAGCGTAGCGGCCAAGTCTGCCAACTGCAGCGGTTTGGACAAGGTACCGTCCATCCCCGCGGCCAGGCAACGTTCGCGGGCTTCCACGCTGTTCTCCGCAGTGAGCGCGAAGATTGGGGTTCGCCGTCCGGAGTCCATTTCTGCGCTCCTGATGGAGCGCGTTGCGGCCGGACCATCTGCGCCGGGCATCTGCACATCCATCAGGATCAAATCGAAATCACTGCGCCGGCTCAACGCGATCGCCTCCAGCCCGTCCTTGGCGAGCGTGGACCGATGGCCCAGCTTACCGAGCAGACGTACCGCGAGCTTGCGGTTTACCGGGTGGTCTTCGGCCACCAGAACGTTGAGTTGTTGTCGGCGCTCCTGCAGGGTGTGGCGGGTGATCAGGCCACTGCCTGCTGAAACCGCGCTCCCTTGCAGGCTCAGGAGTATGGCTTCGCGCAGATCGTGATCCGGCACGGGTTGTACCAGGTAGGCACTGATGCCGTGTTCGCGGCAAAGCGCCGCATCCCCGCGCAGGCCCGCCGACGTCAGTACGATGATTCGCGCGCTCTGGGCATATTGACGCAGCGCGGCAGCAGTTGCAAAAGCGTCGTGATCCGCCGGATTGTCGATCAGAATGATATTGACGGGCCGTTCCTGGGACCGGGCCAGCGCCAAAGCGATTGCCCCGTCCACCGGGCCGGAAGCGGCGACGGATTCGAACTGCCACCCCCGCATCAGGTTTTCGAGATGGTCCCGGCTGACAGAACTGGCGGCGACAACCAGGGTACGTACCGGGGAGGGAAGGGGCGCCGACGGTTCCCTCGTCGACACGGATGGAATGGCGATCTGCCCCAGGCGCGCAGTGAAATGGAACGTGCTTCCCAGCCCGGGTTCACTTTCAACCCAGATGATGCCACCCATTCCCTCGACGAGACGGGAAGAAATGGCAAGGCCCAGTCCCGTACCGCCGCTACGACGGGTGGTCGAGGCATCTGCCTGGGAGAAGGCGTCGAAGATCAACTGTTGCTTATCGCGGGCGATACCGCGACCGGTATCCTTCACCGTGAATCTCAGTGTGCCGTCCGGGCCACCTGCCCGGGCAACTGTGAGGACGATGGATCCGTCCTCGGTGAACTTCACCGCGTTTCCGAGCAGATTGATCAGCACCTGACGCAGGCGATGGGGATCGCCGACCAGCTCCTCCGGAATGCTGGCATCGACGTCGCAGCGCAAGTCCAGGCCCTTTTCCCGCGCACGGTTCTCCAGTGTTCGCACTGCCAGATTGACGCAGTTGCGCAGATTGAAGGCGATGTTCTCGAAATCCACCCGCCCTGCCTCGATCTTGGAAAAATCCAGGATGTCGTTGATGATGGTGAGCAGGGCGTCTGCCGACGATTTCACCAGTTCCAGGTATTCGCGCTGCTCTTCATCCAGTGCCGAGTCCAGTACCAGATCCGTCATGCCGATGATGGCGTTCATCGGCGTGCGGATTTCGTGGCTCATGTTGGCCAGGAACTCGCTCTTGGCGCGATTGGCCGATTCCGCGGCATCCTTGGTGGCGAGCAACTCACGCTCAAACAGTTTGCGCTCCGAGATGTCGGTAATGATGCCGACGATGCCCGCCGTGCTCCCGTCGGCCTTCGAATAGGTGGCTTTGTGGTGCAGCGCATCCTTCAGGTGCCCCGAGCGATCCGCCATTTGGCTTTCGAATGACACCACTCCCGGTTCAGCCAGCAGTCTCGCGTCTTGAGCGTGATTCAGTTCAGCGCTGGCTTGGGGCAGCAAATCGAATACGGTCTTGCCGAGGAAGTCCCGTCGCCGCTTGCCGAAGAATTGGGCAAATGCCTTGTTGAACCCCAGATATCGACCTTCCTTGTTCTGGATATAGATCGGGCTGGGAATAACCTCGATCAACTGGCGCACGAAGCGCAATTGATCCCGCAGGCGCTCTTCGGTGACTTTGCGCTCGGTAATGTCTACCGCCGAGCCGGCGAGGCCGATGATGGCTCCCGCCCCATCGCGCTCGGCTTGGAAATGCGCGTCGACCCACCGTGAACTCCCGTCCAAGGCGGAAACGCGCATCAAGATTCGGGACGACTCTTCCTCCCCTGCGAGGACGGATGCAATTGCCGCACGCAGGCGGTCACGCTCCTCCTCCAAAACGAAACTTTCGACCGACTTGCCCACCGATTCATCCAGGGGGTATTGGGTAATCCGCGTCCACGCCGGATTCAGATAGATCCAGCAGGGCGTGGTGTCGGTCTGGAAAACGACTTCGGTCAGGTTTTCCACCACGGAGCGGTAGCGTTGCTCGCTGTGCGCTAGCGCCTGCTGCGCGGCACGACGCTCGCCGATGTCGCGGATGTAAGCGGTGAACCACTTCTGCCCGGCCACCTCCACCGGAAGCACGGCCAATTCGACGGGGAACTCCTCCCCGTCCTTGCGCACGGCGCTATGCTCGATGCGCCGCCGCAGCATGGTCCCGCCTGCGGACTGTAGGTGGGCCATTACCTTCGCGTTGTGGGTTGCGCGGAAGCGCGGTGGCACGATGAGTTCGGCCAAGTCGTGCCCCAGGATCTCCTCTCGCCGGTAGCCAAAAGTCGTCTCTGCCGCCGGGTTGAACTCGGTGATGAGTCCTTCGGCGTCGATGGAGACGATACAGTCCAGCGCTGCTTCCAGGATCGCTCCGCTGCGCTTTTCGCTCGCCTTCAAAGCGGCTTGCTGATCGTAGAGCCGGATCGAAGCCCAGTTCAGCGCCCCCCGCAATTGCTCAACTTCGTCTGTCCCGCCGCTGGATGTGAGTACCGTGCCGTAGTCGGTGTCGATACGCGCGGCGAAGGTTGTCGCTTCCCGCAGCGCCGCCATCGGTCGCCTGAGCATCAGCGTGAGGGCAACCATTGCCAGGACCATTACCGAGGCACCGACCATGATGCTGTCCGCGACGATATGGTTTTGCAGCCGGGCCACTGGCCCGAGGGATTGTTCAGTCCGTACCCAGGCCGAAGTGCCGTCGGCAGTTGTTGGGCTCCAGGCGACAAGGGTGGGTATCCCGCCGCTGGAAACGACTTCGGTCGTGCCGGCGGACAAGTTGCTGACTTGCTCCGGTATCGGATGGCGTTGGATGGCCGGATCGGGAACAAGCTGGCGGTTTGCTTCCCGTCTTACGGCCGCGAGAACTTGGCCATCAGCAGCGACCACGGCGATTGTCTCGAGGGTCGAGAATGCCGCCTCCTTGGATAAGCTTTGCGTCAGAGCATCCCGATCCGGCCGCCCTGTTTCGTGGCGTGTGGATGCCGCAATGTGCGCGGCAATGCTCAGGGCCTGGGTTTCGAGAATCTCCGCAGTGAATTCGCCCTGTTCTTCCGCGGTGTAGAGGGCGTAAGCGGCAAAGGCACCGACCAGGATGATCGAGAACAGCAATACCAGACGCAGATGCAGTGACCGCGGCAACAGACTGAACGCAGGGGGACGCATGGCAATTGGGGGCGGGATTCCAGCTATCCCGCCGAGACCCGGTGGGACACCGCCTCTTGCGGTACCAGCCATCCGCAAGTATCTGGCTGCCGCATCAGGGGTCGTCTTTGAACCGCTCCCGCACCGCGAGGACGCTGTCCCAATCCTGGAGGAAAGCGCTCACGCAGCACGGATCAAAATGGGCGCCGCTTCCTTCCTTCAAGAATTCTATTGCCCGCGGCAGATCCCATGCTTCTTTGTACGGCCGCACCGAAGTCAGTGCGTCGAAAACGTCCGCCACGGCCACGATGCGGCCTTCGATGGGGATTGAATCCTGCGCTAGTCCTTCGGGGTAACCCGAGCCGTCGAACTTTTCGTGGTGGGTCAGCGCGATTGTCGCCGCCATCTGCAGCGCCGGTGAGGAGGATCCCTTGAGAATTTCGTGCCCGATGCTGGTGTGGTTCTTCATCACCTCGTACTCTTCGCTGGTGAGGCGGCCCGGCTTTAGGAGGATGTGATCCGGAGTGCCCAGCTTGCCCACATCGTGCATCGGTGCCGCACTGAGGAGCATGCGCTGGAAATCCTGGGGCATTCCCAACTTTCCCGCGATGAGCTGGGCGTAATGGGACATGCGCAAAATGTGTGCCCCCGTCTCTGGATCGCGAAATTCCGCGGCGCGGGACAAGCGCAAGATGGTTTCCTGCTCGCGGGCGTAAATGACTTCGGTGGCTTTGGCCACTTCGTCTGCGAGAATCGCCGCGCGCTTGGCGACCACGATGTGGGCTCGACGAAGAGCAAGCATGTTCCGCACCCGAGACTGGAACTCGATGCGGTCGATCGGTTTGGTAAGGAAGTCGGTGGCTCCGGATTCCAGTGCCGAATAGCGCACCTGCTTTTCGTGATCGGCCGTCACCATCAGAACGGGGACTTCGGAGATCCGGTGCACTTCGCGCAGGCGGCGGATGAATTCCAATCCGTCTGGTGCCGGCATCATATAGTCGACGATGATCAGGTCCGGCTCGTTTGCCAGGCACCAGTCCAACCCGGCGGCAGACTCGGTAAAACTTACCGGCCGGCAATCGTCGAGTTTACCCACCAACGCTTGCATCAGCGTCACGTTGGTCGGCGTGTCATCGACGATCACAACTTCCACGGGCTGGTTCCAGGGGGGGGTGGGGTATGGCGTGGCAGAGGCTTTCAGGCGCCTGCCGCAAGTGTCAAAACCTTAACGTCAGGGGTACTGGCAACTTAAGCAAGGCTGCGCGCGGGCGATGCGAGGGGCATCGCCCGTCAGTCGCTGCAGTAGTCTCTTTGCAGCGCCTGCGCCAGCTGCTCCAGCGCGACCAGCAGCGAACTGGCTTGGGGAGCCGCCGAGCCAATGTCGCCACGCCTGCAGCAGCTCTCGACGGCTTCGGCCGCGCTGACGGCTTGCCGCGCGCCAAAGTGGGAAACCGCTCCTTTGACGCTGTGGGAGATGCTGTAGAGGCGCTCCAGATCCCGATTGTCCAGAGCGCTATGCAGTACCTGCGCCTGTTTTGGATAGTCTTCCAGGTACAGAAGCACGAGATGGCGGATGAAAGCAGGGTCACCGTCGCACTTGCGGGCAAGGGTGCCGGGATCGTATGGAAGGTTGGATTCGGACACGATGCTCAGGACCGACGGCAATGTGGCCGGGAGTATGGGGGCGGCGGCAGCCCCTCAATCGATGACATTGGTGTCGTCGTAGCGTTGGCGGATAGCGAGCACGACATCCCACTCGGAGAGCAGGGCATCGACACAGTCGGGATCGAACTGTGTGCCGCGCCCCGAGCGCAGGAATTCGACGGCCCGCTCCACCGCCCAGGCGCGCTGATACGGACGTTCGGTCGTAATGGCGTCGAACACATCGGCGACGGCGGCAATACGGCCCAAAATCGGAATCTGTTCCCGCGCCAGTCCATAGGGGTAGCCCTTGCCGTCAAATCTTTCGTGGTGGGTGAGCGCAATTTGGGCCGCCATCTGCAGCACCGGCGAGGCTGAGTCTTTGAGAATTTCATAGCCTATCAGCGAATGGCGCCGGATCGCTTCGAGTTCCGCCGAAGTGAGGGGGGCTGCCTTGAGCAGGATGTGGTCGGGGGTGCCAAGCTTGCCCACGTCGTGCATCGGCGCCGCCTGGAGGATCATTTCCTGATCTTGCCCCGGCAAGCCGAGTTGCACGGCGATGAGTTGGGAATAGTTTGCCACCCGCAGCACATGCAATCCAGTCTCCCGGGAACGCAGTTCCGCCGCCTTGGCGAGGCGAAAGATTGTTTCCCGCTCTCGTTCATGGATCTCGGCCGTCGCGCGGCGCACGGCAGCCTCCAGGCTTTCCGCCCGGCCGGTGAGGGCAAGGTGGCTGCGCCGCAGGGCCAGCATGATCTTGACCCGCGCAACGAATTCCGTGATGTCCAGCGGGCGGGTGAGAAAGTCGGTCACCCCTTCGTTGAGTGCCTGGTGGCGCACTTCCGTTTCGCTGCTGGCCGTCACCATGAGGACGGGGATATGGGCCGTCGCGGAAGCGCGACGCAAACCGCGCGTCACATCGATGCCGTCGAGCCCCGGCATCATGTAGTCGAGAATGACCAGATCCGGTTCTGTCTTGAGGCACCATTCGAGCGCCTTGGGCGAATCGCTGAAACACCTGGACACGCAGCCCGGCACGCGGGCAAGCAACACCTCCATGAGGGCAATATTGTCCAGATTGTCATCGACGACGACGACGTTCACGCGCGGCGCTCCGCTCTAGGTCGCAAGTGCGATGCGGCCAGTCGGCCTTCTGCGTCGCTGGTCTGGTCGGGAGCACGGTAGATCAAAGTGGCACCGTAAGGTTGTGGCGCTCCCCGCTTACAGTGCTGGAGAGCCGCCCCGCAATCAATCTCACAGGTCGGCTGCGCCTGTTTATCATCTTCATACTAGATTGTTGAACATTAAAGCGCGTCATATCCGGGCGAGCAAGGAAAGAATCCGCACAGTTCTCGGGCAATCCACGGTTGGAGGCTGGGGGCAGACGTATACGCGGTGGCATGGTCGACTGCGCGCCGGCTTGCTGCCCCACCGTGGTGCGCAGCAGCTCGGGAAAACTGACGCCGGCACGGGAGGAAAATCGATGAAGATGCTGCGTCGAATATCGCAGCGGGACTGGCTGGTGGTGGGTGTCCCGATTGTCGCGCTACTGGTTGTCGGCTTCTGGTTCGCCGCCCAGTTCGTCAAGCCAGCGCCGCCGGATGTGCTGGTGATGACCACGGGCAGCGAAGGCGGTGCTTACCAGAGTTACGCCGCACGCTACAAAGCGGCGCTCGCCGAGTACGGCATTCGCCTGGTTGAAAAGCCCTCGGCAGGATCCGCGGAAAACCTGCAGCGATTGAACGATCCGGCGTTCGAGGTCGACGTCGGCTTCGTCCAGGGAGGGAGCACCAACCTCCCGGATGACTTTGCGCTGGAATCCCTGGGCAGCGCGTACTACGAGCCCCTCTGGGTGTTCTACCGCGGCCGTCCCGGGCTGAGCCGGCTGGAAGAGCTAGCGGGCAAGCGCATCGCCGTGGGTCAGCCCGGCAGCGGAACCTACAAACTGGCAATGGACCTGCTCGAAAGCCACAACCTGGCCGTGGGGCGGGCTACTCTCGTCAGCGAGTCCGGGTTTGCCGCCGTGGCGGCGCTGCAGGCGGGGAAAGTCGATGCCGTTTTCCTGGTGGGGCCGCCGCGTTCCGGAACCGTCTGGACACTGCTGCACACGGAGGGTGTTGCCCTCATGTCGTTCAGCCAGGCCGATGCCTATATCCGTCGTTTCCCCTATCTGGCCAGAGTGACGCTGCCGCGGGGCGTCATCAATTTCGAGCGCGACATCCCGCACCACGACGTCACCCTGGTTTCCCCGGTGGCCACCGTCGTCGTGCGCAAAGACACCCATCCGGCCTTGGTGGATCTCTTGCTGCAGGTGATGGCGCGGGAACACCGTTCTCCCGACATCCTGCAGAAAATGGGGGAGTTCCCGTCAGCCAAACAGGTGGATTTTCCCCTCAACCCCCGCGCCGAGCGCTTCTACCAGTCCGGGCCGCCGCTCCTGCAGCGCTACCTGCCGTTCTGGCTGGCCAACCTCGTCGACCGCACCGTGGTCATGCTGGTCCCGGTGATTGCGCTACTGCTGCCGCTGATCAAGATCACGCCGCCGCTCTACACCTGGCGCGTACGCTCCCGCATCTATCGCTGGTACGGACAGTTGAAGTTCCTCGAATATGAAGCCGAACACCACCCGGAAAACCGCAGCCGCGCCGAGTGGGAAGAGGCGGTGGATCGCATCGAACGGGCCGTCAACCGGATGCCGACGCCGCTCTCATTCTCCGAACACGTCTATACGCTGCGCTCCCACGTCGCCATGGTGAGGGAGGCGATTGCGCGGCGGACGCAGCACCAGGGCGACGACCACCGGCCCCCGTCGTGACACCCTCGTCCAGGGTTTCCGCTCTGGTTCAGGCGACCCGCATCGGCAGGATCATCATCTCCATCCCTTTGAGGTGGAGCCGGCTCTGCATCGCCATCGCGGTCTGGTTGTGCAGGGCGCGAACGAACCAAGTTTCCCTGGGGAAGACCAGCTTGCTGGTGAAGAACATACAGTTGGGGAAGTCGTTGCGCACCGCGTCGGCCAGGCGGATCACTTCCTGCGCAGCATCGGTGCCGAAACTGATTCGGGAGTCCGCCGCCAGGCCGTGGGAACGGCAGTAATTGACGTAGTAGCGCAAATTCACCGTCGCTTCCTGCCGCAACTGCTTCAGTTCCTGCTCGCCGCCGTAACTGTGGGCGTCCACCGCGCGGGCGCTGATGAACATGAAATTGCGGAAATGCCCGGGGAAATGGCTCTGCACCCATTTCAGCGCGTACATGCCTCCGCCGCGGCTGCTGCCGATCACGAACACGGCGGTGGGCGCCAGGCGATCGGCTTCCGGGGTTTCGGTGACGCTGCCGTAAGGTTCGTCGGCGTAAAGCTGGTCCGCCTTTTTCAATTGGCCCGTGGTGTCGTCGTAATGGCGGCGGATTGCCACGGCCACGACAATCACCACCCCGGTGACCACCAGGGTGAGCCAGCCGCCCTCGATGAACTTCTCCACCACGGTGACGAGGAGGATGCCCGAGGTCATGGCAAAACCCACCGCCGAAAGGGCAAAACGCCGCAGCCAGCGGCGGTCGCGGCGCCGCCCCAGCCAGTAGCGGCAGAGGCCGAACAGGGACAGCGAGAAGGTCAGGAACACATTGATGGAGTAGAGCACCACCAGCACCGACACCGATCCGCCGGTCCACAGCAGGATCGCCAGGGCGCAGATGCCCATCAACAGCACGCCGTTCTGCGTCACCAGGCGGTTGGACAGGTGGCGGAACTGGTGCGGCATCCAGGAGTCCGCCGCCATGCTCGCCAGCACCGCCGGGCCGCCGAGGAATCCGGTGTTGGCGGCCACCACCAGCAGCCCCGCCTCGAATGCCAGAACCAGCAGGATCAGCATGTTGGTGGCCAACGGGCCCCAGTCGAAGGTGCCGATGATCGAGCCGAACACCACCGCATTGAGCGTCTTGCCTTCCACGGGCTGAGCATCCCACAGCAGGTAGAGCAGAATGATCCCGCCGGCGGTGAAGGACAAGGACGCCGCCATGTAGATCATGGTCCACTTCCCGGTCTTCACCCGCGGCTCGGCCAGCATGTGCACATTGTTGGAGACGGCCTCCAGCCCCGTGTAGGTGCCGCCGCCGAGGGAATAGGCCCGCAGGAATAGCGCCACCGCGAAGAACCAGCCGCTGTCGTGCACCAGCGACTGCGTATCGGCCAGCGTGTCGGGCAGCACCGTGGGCACGCGATCGGCGTGATCGATGATGCCGTAGACGATCAGCCAGGCGTGGGTGACGAAAAAGCCGACGAAGACGGGCAACAGCACCTGGATCGATTCCTTCATCCCCCGCAGGTTGAGCCCGATCAGGACCACCACCACCACCAGCGTGGCCGCCAGTTTGACGAAATGGACCGATTCCGGCAGCAGGCTGAACAGGGCGTCCATGCCGCTGGCCACCGAGATGGCGATGGTCAGCACGTAGTCCACGATCAGCGCCGAGCCGGAGACGAGGCCGGCCCGCGGCCCGATCAGCTTGGTCGCCACCTTGTAGCCGCCGCCGCCGGAGGGAAACAGCTCGATCACCTGGTTGTAAGAGAGGGCGATCACGAACACCGTGATTGAAGTCATC
>JBAWHH010000161.1:0-12254 GCA_049593715.1 Rhodocyclaceae bacterium | reverse complement strand
ATCGATCTGCCCGAGGCTTTTCCCTTTTCCACGGAGTTGCCGCTTTATCTCAGCCACATGAACTACGGTGGTCACCTGGACAACGCCCTGCTGCTTACCCTGGTGTCGGAAGCGCGGGCGCGGTTCTTCAAATCCCTCGGCTACACGGAATTGAACGTGGAGGGTGTGGGCATCGTGGTTTCGGATGCCGCCGTGCAGTACCGCTCGGAAGCGTTCCATGGCGAGACCATGGTGGTGCGCATGGCCGCCGCCGATTTCAACAAGTACGGCTGCGACCTGCTGTGGCGCATGGACGACCAGGCCAGCGGTCGCGAAGTCGCCCGCGGGAAAACCGGCATCGTGTTCTTCGATTACACCGCGCGCAAAGTCGCTCGCGTACCGGATGGTTTTCGCCGGCAGACAGCGAACTGACGCAGCGTGGCGGCCAGCGCAGGCCGCCGATCACGCTCAGGGCGCGAAGTCCTGCACGCGAGGGGGTTGGCATTCGCGTTACCATGCCGGCCTGATTCCAATGGCAATGTGCTGACGACCGCACCTCCTTCCGACCGGTTTTCTCCGGCTTCCGGCCGGGGCGCCCTGGGGTCGGAACCCAACCCCGACGAACATCAGAAAGGAAAACATGAAGGAACTCGTCTATCCGCGGGAGCGTACGCTCGGCGCAATCACCTTGATCATCGGCCTGCTGGTTTGGCTCGGGCTGATCGTCGGCACCTTCGGCGGTGCGTTGATCGCCTTGGCGTTTGGCTTCATCTTGTACCTGTTCGCCCAGTCGGCGCTGATCGCCCACATCAAGGGCAATGGCGTCGAACTGTCTGAAGCCCAGTTCCCCGATCTGCACGCGCAATTCGTCGCCTGCTGCGATCAACTCCAGATGAAGAAGCGCCCGCAGGCGTACGTTCTCAACGGCAACGGCGGGCTCAACGCCTTCGCCACCAAATTTCTCGGCACGCAGTTCGTCGTGCTGATGTCGGACGTGGTGGATGCCATGGAAAAGCACGCCGACGGTGTGCGCTTCTACATCGGCCACGAACTCGGCCACCTGCGCATGAAGCATCTGAGCGGCCATTTCCTGCGCTGGCCGGCGCTCTGGCTGCCCTTGCTCGGCGCCGCCTATTCCCGTGCCCGCGAGAGCACCTGCGACCGTCACGGGCTGGCCTGCAGCGCATCCCCTGAAGGTGCGGCGCGGTCGCTGGCGGCCTTGTCGGCCGGTGCCGAACGCTGGAAACAGATCGACATCGCGGACTATCTGCGCCAGACGCAACACGCCTCGGGTTTCTGGATGTCCTTCCACGAACTTACCGCCGGATACCCCTGGCTGACCAAGCGTGTGGCCCGAGTGATGGGCGACGAAAGCGCGATCCCCGGGCGCAGCTTCTTTGCCTATATCGTCGCGCTGTTCTTCCCCTACGCCGGGCGTTTGGGAGCGGGTTTCGGCTTTCTGATCATGGTGTACATCTTCGGCGTTCTGGCAGCGGTGGCTATTCCGGCGTACCAGGACTTCACGGTCAAGGCGAAGGTAACCACAGCAGTCGCCGGCTCCGAGGCCGTCCGGGCCGCGATCGGCGAGTACTACAAGTCCAACGAGAAGGTTCCCGAATCACTCGAAATAGTCGGCGTTCCGGCGCAACTACCGGACGGCACAAGGCTGTCGCTCGACCCCGAGGGGATGGTGCTCACCGTCAGCACTGGCAAAGGGGACATCGTTTTCACCCCGTCCCTGGATGAAGACGGCGGCATTGCGTGGGTCTGCAATGCAGGGGAAGGACTGAAACCTTCCCACCTTCCTGCAAGTTGCCGTGAGGGTGATGGGGCGGGCAGAGGCAAGTAACCCGCTGCAGTACCCTTTGCCGGCAGCGCGTAGATCCCGCGCTGCCGGCATCGCCCTCGAAGTTGTTCAGCTTGTTTCGGAAGGAAGAAGGTACGGCTTCGCCCCGCGTCCGGTCGGCGCAGTGGAATTGGTTGCCCGCCGAGGCAACGGGCATCGACCAGGGTGCTTCGCGCTTGTTTTCCGGCCGCTCGGGCCGTGACCGTCGATCCATAGCCCCCCGCTTCCAGTCGCGCCGGCGGAGTGCCACGCTTGCGCCGCCTGTCGCCTATGGCATGATGCTCGCGGCCGGCATGGTACCGGGTCCCTGCGTCCAGAACACCCCTATTCCCTAAGGATCGTCATGTCCCGGCCCCGCGCTTTTCTGTTGGCGTTCGCCTCCTTTTTGTTCGTTTTGCTCGGTCCGGTCAGTGCGGCGGGTTCGGTTGAGGTGTTCTCGCCCCAGGGCGAGGTGAAGGGGGTGCGCCAAGTCACGGCGCGTTTTGCGGAGCAGATGGTGGCCTTCGGCGATCCGCGGCAGGTGGCGCCCTTCGACATCGATTGCCCCGCCGGCGGTAAGGGACAATGGGTGGACGGGCGCAACTGGATCTACGATTTCGAGACCGATCTGCCGGCCGGCATTACCTGCCGCTTTTCGCTCAAGCCCGGGCTGGCCACGTTGGCCGGGGCGCCGCTGGCGGCGGATCGACCCTTCACCTTCACCACTGGTGGCCCGGCGATCCTGCAGAGCTTGCCGGGCGAAGGCGACGCACGAATCGACGAAAACCAGATCTTCATCCTCGGGCTGGACGCACCCGCCAAGCCGGCGTCGATCGAGCGCAACGCCTATTGCGCGGTGGCGGGCGTGGCCGAGCGGGTGCCGGTTCGGCTGGTGACGGGGGAGGAGCGGCGAGCGGTCCTGGAAACGCGCCGTCCGTTTCTGCAGCAGTACGCCCGCGCTTTCTTCGAATCAGGATCGCGCATCTGGATGGTGATCCTGCGCCTGCCCAATTCCGGCAGCAACGAGGAGAGATTCCGGCGCCTGCGCGACGCGGCTGATTCTCCCCTCGCAGTGGTGCAATGCCGGCGCGCGCTGCCGCCCGAAGCCGAGGTCAAACTGGTCTGGGGCAAAGGCGTGGAGTCGGCCAGCGGCATCGCCGCCAGCGAGGACCAGGCGCTGACCTTCAAGACGCGACCGGCCTTCGAGGCCAAGTTTTCCTGCGAGCGCATGAACAAGAAGGCGCAGTGTGTTCCCATCCTGCCCATGCGCCTGGAGTTCACCGCGCCGGTCACCTTTCTCGAAGCCGGCCGCATTCGGCTGAAGGCGGCGGACGGGCGCGTGTTTGCACCCAAGCTGACGCGCAACGAGGCCATCGAAGGGTTGGTGGATTCCCTGACTTTCGAGGGACCGTTCCCCGAACGCGCCAGTTTCCGCCTGGAAGTGCCGGCCAACCTGAAAGACGACGCGGGGCGGCCGCTGGTCAATGCGCCGCGCTTCCCGCTCACTGTCCGCACGGACGAAAATCCGCCCCTGGCCAAGTTCGCCGCCCGCTTCGGCATCATTGAGCGGGGGCCCGACGCGGCGCTGCCGGTGACGCTGCGCAACGTCGAGGCGCTGCTTTCCGGGATGAGGGTGCGGGCGCCGGCGGGGGCCACGGGCGGATCGATCGCCGGGCAGGTGCATCGCGTCGGCGGGGCCAAGGACATGGAAATCGTCGCCTGGCTGCGGCGGCTGCGCGCGATCGAGCAGGATCGTACGCACTGGGACACCAAGCTGGACAAGGATGTCATCGACCAGCACGCCGGCGCCCAATCCGTGTTCGGCAAAAGTGATCCGACGCAGCGCTTCGCTCTGCCCAAGCCGCTGGGCAGCAAAGCCTTCGAGGTGGTGGGAATTCCCTTGCGCGAGCCCGGTTTCCACGTCGTTGAACTGGCCAGCCCGCGCCTGGGGGCGGCACTGCTGCCCGCGCCGCGCCCCTACTACGTGCAGGCCGCGGCCCTGGTCACCAATCTTGCCGCGCACCTCAAGCTGGGGCGGGAGGACTCGCTGGTGTGGGTGACCACCCTGGACAAAGCCGAACCGGTGCGTAACGCCACGGTGACGGTGCGCGATTGCGGCGGCAAGGTGCACTTCCAGGGACGCACCGATGCCCAGGGCATCGCCCGCATCGATCGCCCGCTGCCCAAACGCGACGGGCTTCCCAACTGCCTGGACAGCTACGACCGGCAGTTCTTCGTCACCGCCCGGGCGGGGGACGACATGACTTTCGTCTTCTCCGACTGGAACGAGGGCATTGCCCCATGGCGTTTCGGGGTGCCGACCGGCGGCTACGAGGGGCCGTTCCTCGCCCACGCCCTGTTCGACCGCAGCCTGCTGCGCGCGGGCGAGACGGTGCATATGAAGCTGTTCCTGCGGCGCCAGACACAGCGCGGTTTCGCGGCGGTTGCGGCAGACAAGCTGGGCAAGAAAGTGGTGATCCGCCACGTCGGCACCGACCGCGAAGTGGAACTGCCGGTGGCCTGGGACGGCGCCGGCATCGCCGAGGCGCAGTGGGCCATTCCTGCGGACGCCAAACAGGGCGCTTACCAGGTGCTGGTGGAAGAGTTTCTCGGGGAGGGGCGGCGGGCACCCAAAGGGCGGGGCAACCTGCGCAATGCCGGCACCTTCCGCGTCGAGGCCTTCCGCGTGCCCACCATGAAAGCCACGCTGCAGGGGCCGAAAGCACCGCTGGTGAACGCCGACAAGGCGTTGGTGGACATCCAGCTCAACTACCTGGCGGGGGGGCCGGTGGCGTCGGCGCCGGTGAAGGTTCGCAGCCTGCCCCAGCCGAAGACGCTGCAGTTCGGCGACTACGACGGATTTGTCTTCGCCAACGGCGACGTCAAGGAAGGCGCCGAAAAGGCCGAGCCGTTCTCCTGGCGCAATGGCGAGGTCGAAGGCGAGGACGAGGACAGCGACGACACGCCCGAAGGGGAGTCCGGCGGCGAGAGCAAACCTGCCGCCACCCAGAGCCTGACGCTGGACGCCAACGGCGGCGCGCGGGTTGCCGTCGGGCCGCTGCCGCGCTCCGACAAGCCGCAGGACGTGCAGGTCGAACTTGAATACCGGGACGCCAACGGCGAAACCCTCACCAGCAGCACGCGCTTGTCGCTGTGGCCGGCGGCCTTGGTGGTGGGCCTGAAGCCCGATTCCTGGGCGGCGAGCCAGGATCACCTCAAGTTCCAGGCCATTGTGCTGGACGTGGCCGGCAAGCCTGCTCCCGGCGTGGCGGTGAAGGTGGACCTGCTGCTGCGGGAGCATTTCTCCCACCGCCGGCGGCTGGTGGGCGGTTTCTACGCCTACGAGCACAGCACCGAGATCAAGTCGCTGGGCGATGGCTGCTCCGGCGTGAGCGACGCGAAAGGCTTGGTGTTCTGCGACATCGCCTCGCCCAAATCCGGCAACCTGATCCTGCGCGCCACCGCGGCGGATGCCCAGGGCCACCGCAGCGTTGCCAACCGGGAAGTGTGGGTCGCTTCCGGCGGCGACTGGTGGTTCGACGTCGGCGACAACGACCGCATGGACCTGATCCCGGAAAAGAAACAGTACGAACCCGGCGAAACCGCCCGCCTGCAGGCACGGATGCCTTTCCCCCGCGCCACGGTGCTGGTTGCCGTCGAACGGGAAGGGGTGGTCGAGAGCTTCGTGCGCGAACTGACGCGGGACAAGCCGGTGATCGAATTGCCGATCAAGGGCGGCTACGCGCCCAATGTCTATGTCTCGGCCCTGGCGCTGCGCGGGCGCGCCACCGGGGTCCAGGCTACGGCCATGGTCGATCTGGGCAAGCCGGCGTTCAAGATGGGGCTGGCGGAAGTCAAAGTCGGCTGGGCGGCCCACGAGCTGAAAGTGAAAGTCGCCACCGACAAGCCGGTCTACAAGGTGCGCGACAAAGCCCAGGTGGCGGTTCAGGTGCGTCGGGCCGATGGCTCGGCGCCGCCGGCTGGGACGGAGATCGCCCTGGCGGCGGTGGACGAGGGGCTGCTGGAACTGCTGCCCAACGATTCCTGGAAACTGCTGGATGCGATGATGAAGCGCCGCGGGCTGGAAGTGGAAACCGCCACGGCGCAGATGCAGGTGGTGGGCAAGCGCCACTACGGGCGCAAGGCCCTGGCGGCGGGCGGCGGCGGCGGGCGCCAGTCGGCGCGGGAACTGTTCGACACCCTGCTGTTCTGGAAAGGGCGGGTGAAGCTGGATGCCCGCGGCGAGGCCACGGCGGAAGTACCGCTGAACGATTCCCTGACGGCGTTCCGCATCGTCGCTATCGCCAGCGGTGGCGAGGATCTCTTCGGTTCCGGCGCGGCGAGCATCCGCTCGACCCAGGATCTGATGCTGCTTTCCGGGCTGGCGCCGCTGGCGCGGGAAGGTGACAAGTTGCGCGCCGGCTTCACCGTGCGCAATGCCTCGCAGGCGGCCATGGCGCTGACCGTGGCGGCGACGATGAAGTCTGTCGTGGGTGACAAGGCCCTCTCTGCACTGGAACTGCCTTCGCAGTCGATCAATCTGGCGGCCGGGGAGGCGCGGGAAGTCGGCTGGGACGTGACCGTGCCCACCGATGCGGATCGCGTCGAGTTCCAGGTTCGGGCGCGTCAGCAGGGCGGGCCGGCTGCGGATATCCTCAAGGTGTCGCAAAAGGTGGTGCCGGCGGTCCCAGTGCGTACTTTCCAGGCGACGATGGCCCAAGTCGACCGCCCGCTGGACATGGCGGTGAAGTTGCCCGCCGGCGCGGTGCCAGGGCGTGGCGGCATCAACGTGCGCTTCCAAAGCAGGCTGGCGGAGGAACTGGCCGGCGTGCGGGAGTACATGAGCCGCTATCCCTATAGCTGCCTGGAGCAGCGTGCGTCCAAGGCAGTGGCGCTGCGCGATGCCGCGATGTGGCAGCGAACCGCCGACGACATCGGCACGTACCTCGACGGCGACGGTCTGGCGAAGTATTTCCCGTCCATGGACGAAGGCAGCGACACCCTCACGACGTACCTCCTCGCCATCAGCCACGAGGCCGGCTGGAAGCTGCCCGAAGCGTCGCGCAAGCGGATGCTGGAAGCGCTTCAGCGCTTCGTCGAGGGGCGCATCAGTCGCGTTTCGGCCATGCCGACCGCCGATCTCGCCCTGCGCCGGCTGGCAGCCATCGAAGCGCTTGGACGTCACGGCGTGGTGACCCAGCCCCAGTGGCTCGATTCGTTCTCCATCGAGCCCAACCTGTGGCCCACGTCGGCCGTGCTGGATTGGTACGCCGTGCTCAAGCGCGGCGCGGATCTGCCGCAGCGTGGGCCGAGGATGAAGGAGGCCGAGGCGATTCTGCGGGCGCGCTTGGATTTCCGCGGCACGACGATGGGTTTTTCCAGCGAAAAGACCGATGCTTTGTGGTGGCTGATGGTGTCCGGCGACGTCAACGCCAACCGCATCGTGCTGGCGATGGCGGACAACGAGGCATGGCGTGAGGACATGCCACGGCTGGTGCGCGGCGCCTTGGGCCGGCAGCAGCGTGGCCACTGGAACACGACCACCGCCAACGCCTGGGGGCAACTGGCCATGGAGCGCTTCTCGGAGAAGTTCGAATCCGAAGCGGTGACCGGCAGATCCACCGCCGTCCTCGGCGAAGCCCGGTTCGATCATGGCTGGAACGGCGACGCTGCGCGCACCGGTGAAAAGCGCCTGCAGTGGACCTCGGGCGAGGGGCGGCTGGGTGTGCGCCACGAAGGCAAAGGCAGGCCCTGGGTGACCTTGCAGAGCCAGGCCGCCATTGCCCTCAAGGAGCCGCTGTTCAGCGGTTACCGCATCACCCGCAGCGTCACGGCGGTGGAGCGGAAATCGTGGGGCCGCTGGAGCCGGGGCGACGTGGTGCGGGTGAAACTGGATCTGGAGGCGCAGTCCGACATGAGTTGGGTGGTGGTGAGCGACCCCGTTCCGGCTGGCGGGCAGATCCTCGGCACCGGCCTGGGCGGGGATTCGAAGATCCTGGCGCGGGGCGAGAAGAAGCGGGGCGTCGTCTGGCCCGCTTTCGAAGAGCGCAGTTTCGAGGCGTTCCGTGCTTATTACCAATTTGTACCTAAGGGCAAATGGAGCGTGGAATATACGGTGCGTCTGAACAATCCAGGGGAATTCCAGTTGCCGCCGACCCGGGTCGAAGCGATGTACGCGCCGGAAGTTTTCGCGGAACTACCGAATGAGCGGGTGGTGGTGCGGCAGTGATCGAAGGTCAAGGAGCAAGAGCGGGGATGATGTGGAGAATCAGGCGGCGCGTTTTGGCCGCAATGTGGGTGTTGGCGCTGGTGTCGGGTTCAGTCTGGGCGGGTGCCTTGCCGGCATTCGAGGCCGTCAAGGCCCAGCATGTGTCTTCGGAAGCGCGGTTGCTGGATCGCAATGGTCTGGTGCTGGCGGAAGTGCGCATGGATCCGAAGATCCGCCGCCTCGACTGGGTGCCGGTTCAGCACTTTTCGCCGGCCCTGAAGGCGGCGTTGATCGCTTCGGAGGACAAGCGTTTCTATGAACACGATGGCGTCGACTGGCAGGCGTTTGCCAGCGCCATGTGGGACAACCTCGGGCGTACCCTGGAGGGCCGCCGGCCGCGGGGCGCGAGCACGCTTTCCATGCAGTTGGTGGGGCTGTTGGACGAGGCCCTGCGCCTGCGCGGCGGCGCACGCACCCTGGGCCAGAAATGGGACCAGGCGTTTGAAGCGCGGGAACTGGAAAAGCGCTGGACGAAGGCCCAGATCCTGGAAGCCTATCTCAACGTGGTGACGTTCCGCGGCGAGTTGGCGGGAATCGGCGCCGCCAGCCGCGGGCTGTTCGGCAAGAATCCGGACGGACTCGACGGACGGGAAGCGGCAATCCTCGTCGCCCTGCTGCGGGGCCCCAATGCCGCGCCCGAGATCATTGGCAAGCGGGCTTGTCTGGTGGCCATCAAGGTGGACAACCGGGGCGATTGCCCGGCCATTGCCGATCTGGCGGTTTCCTCCCTTTCCGGGCATTACCGCATCGATCAGACCAATGCCGCGCCCCATATCGCGCGCAAGCTGCTGAAGGATCCGGCCAAAGACGTGGTCACGACGCTGGATGGGCCTTTGCAGCGGTTTGCCGTCCAGACGCTACGCCGCAACCTGAGTGAAATGGCGGGGCGCAACGTGGAAGACGGGGCCGTGCTGGTCCTGGACAATCTCAGCGGCGACGTGCTGGCCTATGTCGGGTCGAGTGGGGAGCTTTCCGCCGCCAGGGAGGTGGATGGGGTGACGGCGCCGCGCCAGGCGGGTTCCACGCTCAAACCGTTCCTCTACCAGTTGGCGATCGAGAAACGCTGGCTGACGGCCGCCTCGATCCTCGACGATTCGCCGGTGAATCTGGCGACGGCCGGCGGCTTGTACGTGCCGCAGAACTACGACCGGGACTTCAAGGGACCGGTGAGCCTGCGTACCGCCCTGGGCTCGTCCCTGAACCTCCCCGCCGTGCGCACCGTGGGCCTGGTGGGGGTTAATGTCTTTCACGAGCGGCTGCGGGCCCTCGGCTTCGATACGCTGACCCAGGATGGCGACTTCTATGGCTACGCCTTGGCTTTGGGGTCGGGCGACGTGACGCTGGCCGCCCTGACGAACGCTTTCCGCGCGCTGGCCAACGGCGGCGAATGGGCCGCCACGCGGCTTCTGGAAAGCCAGCCCATGCCGACCAAGCGGCGCGTGATGCGCCGCGAAGCCAGCTTCGTCATTGCGGACGTCTTGGCCGACCCGGCTGCCCGATCCCTGACCTTCGGTCTCGACAACGCGCTGACGACGCGCGTGTGGAGCGCCGCGAAGACGGGAACGAGTAAAGATATGCGCGACAACTGGTGCATCGGCTTCACGTCCCGCTACACGGTCGGCGTGTGGGTGGGGAATTTCAGCGGTGCGCCGATGCGCGATGTGTCAGGGGTGAGCGGCGCGGCGCCGATCTGGCGCGACATCGTCCAGTATCTGCACAGCGACACGCAGAGTTTTCCGCCGCGGCCGCCCCAGGGCACGGTCAGCCGCATGGTGCGCTTCGAGCCGCCGCTGGAACCGCCGCGGCGGGAGTGGTTCCTGGCCGGTACCGAACTGGAACTGGTGGAAGCCAAGCCCGCCTCGGGCACTGCCACGCCGCGCATTGCCTATCCGGCGCCGGGGACCGTCATCGCACTCGATCCGGATATTCCCGATGGCCGGCAGCGCGTCGTGTTCTCCGCCCGCGACGGCAGTGGCACACTGCGCTGGCAGTTGAACGGGATTCGCCTGCCGGTGGAAGGCAGTAGCGCGCCCTGGGCTCCCTCTTCAGGCAACCACCACCTCGTGTTGCAGGACCGCGATGGGCAGACGCTCGACTCGGTGCATTTCGAGGTGCGCGGGCCGTTGGCCGCGTCACAGGACGCGCAGAAGCAGGGTGCCGAGTAGCGACAGCAGCAGTGTGGACGCGAACGGCAGGAAAATGTCGCGGCCGCCGAGCCGCACTGTGACGTCGCCGGGTAAGCGCCCGATTCGCAGCCACCCGAACAGCTTTGGCAGCCAGATTCCGCCCACCAACACCATCACTCCCAGTACCAAGAGCCACTTCAGCACGTCGTTTTTCCTCCCGTCCTGCCGCCGTTTTGCGCGATCGACGATAGCACGCCAACAAGCGATTCCCGCTACACTCGGCCCATGTCAAGGACAAAGGGGGGAGACCGATGATCGATCTTTACACGTGGGGCACGCCCAACGGGCGCAAAGTGTCCGTGATGCTGGAGGAATGCGGGTTGCCGTATGTCGTACATCCCGTCGATATCATGGCCGGGGCTCAGTTCGCGGCCGACTTCATCGCCATCAGTCCCAACAGCAAGATTCCGGCGATCGTGGATGCGGAAGGCCCCGGCGGCGAGCCGATTTCCCTCTTCGAATCAGGTGCCATCCTCATCTATCTGTCGGAGAAAGTGGGGAGATTCATGCCGGCGGATACCCGCGGCCGTTACGATGCGCTGCAGTGGCTGATGTTCCAGATGGCTGGCGTGGGCCCGGTCTTCGGCCAAGCCCATCATTTCTTGCGTTTCGCCAAGGAGAAGGTGCCTTACGCCATCGAGCGCTTCAAGGCAGACACGGCGCGACTCTATAAAGTGCTCGATGCCCGGCTGGCCAAGTTCGAGTATTTGGCGGGGGAATATTCGGTGGCGGACATCGCTACCTACCCGTGGGTGGCGCGCCACGAAATCCACGAGACCGATCTGGCGACCTACCCGGCGGTGCGGCGCTGGTTCGAGACGATCAGCGCACGGCCTGCGGTTCAGCGCGGCATGGCGATTCCCGAAAGCCCCAAATCATGATCGGACCGCGATTTGCGGATCTGGAAATTCTTGCTCACGCTCCCGAGGGAGCGCCGCGCAAGACGCCGCTGCTGTTCGTTCATGGCGCTTACGCCGGCGCATGGTGCTGGGAAGAGCATTTCATGCCCTATTTCGCTGCCGCCGGCTATGCCTGTTACGCCGTGAGCTTGCGCGGTCACGGTGGCAGCCGCGGCCGCGAGTACCTGGACAGCTTGAGCATCGGTGACTACGTGGCGGACCTCGTGACCACGGTGGCGCAGTTGCCGGCGGACCCGGTGCTGATTGGCCATTCCATGGGAGGCATGGTGGTGCAGAAGTACCTTGAGCGGTCTAGCGCACCGGCCGTGGTGCTGATGTGTTCCGTGCCGCCCCAGGGACTGTGGGCATCGGCGCTGGGCTTGGCGTTCCGCAAGCCCGGCCTGATGCAGGATCTCAATCGGCTGCTGGGCGGCGGGAGAGTGCCGATGAGCACCCTGCGCGAAGCCTTATTCGCCCAACCGGTCGAAGAGCAGGCGCTGCGGCGCTATTCCCACCTCATGCAGCCGGAGTCCCATCGGGCGATCTGGGACATGATGTTGTTTGACCTGCCGCGTACCCATGCCATGCACCGCCCACCGATGCTGGTGCTGGGGGCGGAACACGACCAGCTCATGCCCGCCTCGATGGTCGAGATGACCGGGCGAAGCTACGGGGTCCACGCCGAGGTCTTCGACGCCATGGGGCATGGATTGATGCTCGAACGTGACTGGCAAAGGGTGGCTGAGCGTATCCGCGGCTGGTTGGCGGAATCCGGCATCTAGGTCGAACTCAATCCGCGAAATTTCTTCCACTCTGGCCGAGTGGGCCGCGGCGGAATGTCGCATTTTCGCCAAGGGAGGCCAGCTTCCGGTTTTTCCCGTGCGCTTGTTCCTCGACGGCCGCCGCGCCCACCGGCATCTTGGGCCCGAGGAACGCAAAACCCACCGACTCCATTCCCTTGAGTCACCGGTTTGGTGGCGAACGGGGCAGAGTCGGATACCTTCGTGCAGGCAGGCCATATCGCGGGACCGCAAGGCGGGTATGTCTCTTGCTAGGACTGGTTTTGAAGTGCCCAGTCAGTCTCAGGGAAAGAACCG
>JBAWHH010000160.1:0-9782 GCA_049593715.1 Rhodocyclaceae bacterium | reverse complement strand
ATTCCGCCACCGGCCGCATCAGCGAATTCAAGACCATGGTGAAGACGCTGCACTCCGCCGGCCTGGAGGTGATCCTGGACGTGGTCTACAACCACACCGGCGAAGGCAATCACCTCGGGCCAACGCTTTCGTTTCGCGGCATCGACAACGCCTCCTACTACCGGCTGGTGCCCGGCGACCCGCGCTACTACATGGATTTCACCGGCTGCGGCAACACGCTCAACATGCTGCATCCGCGCGTCCTGCAACTGCTCATGGACAGCCTGCGTTACTGGGTGCAGGAGATGCACGTCGATGGTTTCCGCTTTGATCTGGCGGCGGCGCTGGCGCGCGAACTGTACGAAGTGGACAAGTTGGGCGCGTTCTTCGACATCCTGCGCCAGGACCCGATCCTGTCCCAGGTCAAGCTCATCGCCGAACCCTGGGATCTGGGCATGGGCGGTTACCACGTCGGCAACTTCCCCATCGGCTGGGCGGAGTGGAACGACCGCTACCGCGACACCGTGCGCGCGTTCTGGAAAGGCGACGGCGGCCTGATCGGCGAATTCGCCCGCCGCATCACCGGCTCATCCGACCTTTACGAGAAAAGCGGGCGCCGCCCCCACGCCAGCATCAACTTCGTCACCGCCCACGACGGCTTCACCATGAACGACCTGGTGAGCTACGACCACAAGCACAACCAAGCCAATCTGGAAGACAGCCGGGACGGCAGCAACAACAACCTGTCCTGGAACTGCGGCGCGGAAGGCCGCACCAGCGATGCCGCGGTGCTGGCGCTGCGGGCACGCCAGAAACGCAATCTATTCGCCACCTTGCTGCTCTCCCAGGGGGTGCCAATGCTGCTGGCCGGCGACGAAATGGGCCGCAGCCAGGGCGGCAACAACAACGCCTATTGCCAGGACAACGAGATTTCGTGGTTCAACTGGAATCTCTCGCCCAGCGACGTGAAGTTGCTGCGCTTCGTGCGCCGCGTGATCAATTTGCGCAAGAGCCATCCCGTATTCCGCCGCCGCAACTTCTTCCAGGGAAGGTCCATCCGCGGCGGCGACGTGAAGGACATCGCCTGGCTCACTCCCGAAGGCCGGGAGATGACGGACGAGGAATGGACCCACTCCCATGCCCGCTGCCTGGGCATCTATTTCGCTGGCGACACCCTGGACGAGACCGACGACCGCGGACGGCCGTTGCGGGACGACAACCTGCTGATCCTGGTGAACAGCCATTTCGAGGCCATTCCTTTCGTTCTGCCGCGTTTCCATCCGCGCACGGTGTGGTGGTCGCTGCTGGACACCAGCTTTGAGGACGGCCTCAAGACGAGCGGGAAACACGCGCCCCGCGAAGCCTACCGCATCGAGGGCCGCTGCCTGGCGCTGCTGCGCGAGATCTCGGAAAGCTGAGAGCTTGCGGAAACATCGCCGCGAGCGAGCGGCTGGCAGTTCGATAGACAAGGAGTAAGCGAGTGAGCAAGGAATCACACCGTCGGAGCAATCGATTTGTTCACGGGTTCTGATGCGCCATAGGCACACCATGCCCTTTGGCTGCACCCTGGACGCCGGCGGAGTACGTTTCCGCTTATGGGCGCCGGGGGCGCACGCCGTCGCCCTCCTGCTCGACGGCCAGGCGCCGCAATCCATGGCCGCTGTAGGTGACGGCTGGTTCGAATGCGCAAACCGCCTTGCGCAGGCCGGCAGCCGCTACCGTTTCCGCATCGACAATCGGCTGGACGTGCCCGATCCGGCTTCCCGCTTCAATCCGGAGGACGTGCACGGGCCGAGCGAAGTGGTCGATCCCCTGGCCTTCGACTGGCAAGACGAGCCCTGGCGCGGCCGGCCGTGGCATGAGGCGGTGCTCTACGAACTGCACGTCGGCACTTTTTCCCCTGAGGGCACTTTCGCCGGCGTGGAGCGGCGGCTGGATGATCTCGCGGCGTTGGGTGTCACCGCCATCGAACTGATGCCCATCGCCGATTTCCCCGGCACCCGCAACTGGGGCTACGACGGAGTCCTGCCCTACGCCCCGGACGCGGCGTATGGCCGGCCGGAAGACCTCAAGCGCCTGGTACGGGCGGCCCACGCCCGCGGGCTGATGGTGTTCCTCGACGTGGTCTACAACCACTTCGGCCCCGACGGCAACTACCTGCACGCTTACGCCCCCGCATTCTTCAACCCGGAACGCCACACGCCCTGGGGTGCCGCCATCAACTTCGACGGGCCCGGCAGCCGCACGGTGCGCGACTTCTTCATTCACAACGCGCTTTATTGGCTGGAGGAATACCGCTTCGACGGCCTGCGGCTGGACGCGGTGCACGCCATCATCGACGACTCCTGCCCGGACATCCTGGAAGAACTGGCGGCGGCGGTGCACGCGGGGCCGGGCAAGGACCGCCATGTCCATCTGGTGCTGGAGAACCCGGAGAATACCGCCCATTATCTGGAGCGGGATCCCATCTCCCGCGCGCCGATGGGCTACGACGCCCAGTGGAACGACGATATCCACCACGCTTTCCACGTCCTGCTCACCGGCGAACGGGACGGCTACTACGGCGACTACGCCGACCGGCCCATCCATCACCTCGGCCGCTGCCTGGCGGAAGGTTTTGCCTTCCAGGGCGAAGCCTCCGCCTACCACGGCGGTGCGCCGCGGGGAGAGCGCAGCGCCCATCTGCCGCCCACGGCGTTCGTTTCTTTTCTGCAGAACCACGATCAGGTGGGCAACCGGGCTTTCGGCGAACGCTTGTCCGAACTGGCAATGCCGGAGCGCCTGCGTGCCATGCTGGAAATCCTGCTGCTCGCCCCCGCCCCGCCGCTGCTGTTCATGGGCGAAGAATGGGGCACGACCAAGCGTTTCGCTTTCTTCTGCGACTTCGACGGCGATCTTGCCCGGGCAGTGACCGAAGGGCGGCGGCGGGAATTCGCCCGCTTTGCGCAATTCGCTAAACCCGAGGCGCGGCAAGCCATTCCCGACCCCTGCGCCGCCGCGACTTTCGCGGCGGCCAAGCTCGACTGGTCGGAGCGCGAACAACCGCCCCACCGCGAATGGCTGAACCTCACCGGCCGCTTGCTCGACATCCGCCGCCGACACGTAATGCCCCTGCTGGGAAGCGAAAACCGGGCTTTCGGCAACTGGCGGACGATCGGCGCAAGCGGGCTGAGGGTCTGCTGGCAGCTTGCCGGCGAGGCCGAGCTTTGCCTGGCGGCCAATCTGGGTGATCTGCCGCTGCCGGGCATGGCGTTGCCGGAAACAAATCCCTTCTATGCTTCACCGGGCCTGAACACCGCGGAAGATGGCCTTCCGCCGTGGAGCGTGGCGTGGTTCTTGACGGAAAAACATGACTGAACGCACCTCCCTGCAACGCCTGGCCGAGGAGCACGGCATCGGCCTCGAATACCACGACATCTGGGGCACGCGCCACGAGACTTCCGATGCCACCCTGCGCGCCCTGCTCGCTGCGATGGGGGCGCTGCCCGCCGCCGATGCCGACCCCGCTGCGGCCCTTGCCGCCCATGCCCGTGCACGCCGCAAGCAGGTGCTGCCCCTGGTCAGTGCATTCCACCAGGGCGCTGCGCCATTGCGCATCCGCGTCACCCTGCCCGCCCGCGCCGCCAAGCTGACGCTGCGTTGGCGTCTGATCGAGGAATCGGGCGCACAAAGCGAAGGCACTTTCGCGTGGCCGCAATACCCTGTCGTCGGCAATGGCTTGGCTGACCGCCATGGCCGGGAGACGCGGGAATTTGTGCTGCCCCACTTGCCGGAGCCGGGCTACCACCGCTTCGAGCTGCACCGTCCGCGGGGACTGCTGGCGGCGACAGCCCTTATCGTCGCCCCCGACACCTGCTACCAGCCCGAGGTCATCGCCAACGGCGGCCGCGCCTGGGGACCGGCGGCCCAGCTTTACGCCGTGCGCTCCGAGCGCAACTGGGGCATCGGCGACTTCACCGACCTGCGGGTGTTGGCCGAGATATGGGCGGACCAGGGTGCGGACATCGTCGGCCTCAATCCGATCCATGCGCTGTTCGCCGGCAATCCGGGCCACGCCAGCCCCTACGGCCCCTCCAGCCGGGCGCTGCTCAACATTAACTACATCGACGTGGAAGCGGTCGCCGACTTCGCTGAATGCGAAGAAGCGCGCAGCCAGGTGCGAAGCCCGGAATTCCAGTTGCGCCTGCAGGGCCTGCGGGCCACCGAGATGGTGGACTACGAAGGGGTGGCCGCGGCCAAGCGGACCATTCTGGAAACCCTGTTCCGGCATTTCCGCCGCGTCCATCTCGATGCAGGCACGGCGCGGGGCAAAGAGTTCGCCGCCTACCGCAAGGACCAGGGCGAAGCGCTGCGCGCCTACGCCCTGTTCGAAGCTTTGTGGCAGGAATTCCACGCCCGGGATGCCAACGCCTGGTGCTGGCAGCATTGGCCGGAAAATTACCGCGACGCGGGATCGCCGGCGGTCGCCGCTTTCGCCGAAAGCCACGCGGAGCAGGTGGCTTTCTTCGCGTACCTGCAGTGGCAGGCCCAACTCCAGCTCGACGCGGTCACCCGGCGTTGCCTGGAACTCGGCATGGGCATCGGGCTGTACCTCGACTTCTCGGTTTCGGTGGATGGCGGCGGCGCCGACGCCTGGAGCCAGCGCCCATACTTCGCCGCCGATGCGTCGGTGGGCGCCCCGCCGGACGATTTCAGCCGCGACGGCCAGAACTGGGGGCTGCCGCCTTTCAGTCCGCAGCGCCTCGCCGCCGCCGGCTACGGGCCGCTGATCACCGCCCTGCGCGCCAACATGCGCAACGCCGGCGCCCTGCGCATCGACCACGTCATGGGCCTGTTTCGGCTGTTCTGGATTCCCCGCGGCCGCCACGCCTCCGAAGGTACCTACGTCCACTATCCGTTCGCCGAAATGCTGGCGGTGCTGGCCCTGGAAAGTCAGCGCAACCGCTGCCAGGTGATCGGCGAGGATCTGGGCACGGTGCCGCCGGAGGTGCGCGATGCCATGGGGCGTATGGGCATCCTCGGCTACCGTCCGCTGCTGTTCGAGAAGAACTGGAAAGGGGAATTCAAGCCGCCGCAGGAAATCGAGCGCAACGCCGTGGTGACCGTGACCACCCACGACCTGCCGACTCTGAGCGGCTTCTGGTCGGGCCAGGATCTGTCCCTGCGCCAGGATCTGGGCCTGTTCGAATCGCGGGAGTCCCGCGACAGCCAGATCGTCGGCCGAGCCCAGGACCGCGCCCAGTTGCTGGTGGCGCTCCAGCGCGCCGGCCTTCTGCCGGACGATGCCAAAGTGGACCTGGCCTCCATGGCCGCCATGACGCCGGAACTGGCGGCGGCGATCCAGACCTATCTCGCGCAAGCACCCTCGGCGTTGATGACGCTGCAACTGGAGGACGTGTTCGGCGTGCGCGAGCAGGTCAATCTGCCTGGCACGACCACGGAGACGCATCCCAACTGGCGCCGCAAGCTGCCGGTACCGGTGGAGGCATGGGCGGACCACGCACCATTGCGGCAGATCGCCTCGTCGGTCGCCCAGGCGCGGGGCCGGCCGGCGGAGCGGCGGCGGCGGCGGCGGCCGGTAGAAACGCCGATTCCCCGCAGCACCTACCGGCTGCAATTGAACAAATCGTTCACGTTCCGCGACGCGGCGGCCCTGGTGCCCTACCTGGCCCGGCTCGGCATCAGCCACGCCTATTGCTCGCCTTACCTGCGTGCCCGGCCCGGCAGCCACCACGGCTACGACATCACCGACCACAACCTCTTCAATCCGGAGATCGGCAGCCGCGACGATTTCGACGCGCTCTGCGGGGTACTGGCGGAACAGGGCATGAGCCAGATCGCCGACGTCGTCCCCAACCACATGGGGGTCATGGGCCGCGACAACCAGTGGTGGCTGGACGTGCTGGAAAACGGCCCGGCATCAATTTTCGCCGGCTATTTCGACATCGACTGGCTGCCGGCCAAGCCGGAACTTCACGGTAAGGTGCTGTTGCCCATCCTTGGCGCGGGTTACGGCGAGGTACTGGAACGGGGCGAGATCCGCCTCGCCTTCGACGGGGCGACGGGCAGTTTCAGCCTGAACTACTACGACCATCTCTTTCCCGTCGCGCCCCACGAATACTCCCGCCTGCTGGGCCATCGCGCTGCCGCGCTGGAGCAGAAGATGGGTACGGGCAACGAACATCTGCAGGAATTGCAGAGCCTGGTCACGGCCTTCGACAACCTGCCGCCCAGCAACGCCACGGCGGCGGACAAGATTCTGCAGCGCCACCGCGACCGCGAGTTGCACAAGCGCCGGCTGGCCCGCCTGTGCCAGGAGTGCCCGGTTGTCGCCCGCCACATCGACGACGTGGTGCGGGACTACAACGGCACCGCCCAGGATCCGGCGTCCTTCGACGCCCTGCACCAATTGCTGGAAGCCCAGGCATACCGTCTGGCGGACTGGCACGCCGCCTCGGACGAGATCAACTACCGGCGTTTTTTCGACATCAACGATCTGGCCGCGCTACGTGTTGAAGAGGTGGCGGTGTTCGACGCCACCCATCGCCTGATCCTGCAACTGGTCAGCGAAGGCAAGCTGGGCGGCCTGCGAATCGACCACCCCGACGGGTTGTACGACCCCCAGGCCTATTTCCAGCGCCTGCAGCAGCGCGTCGCCCTCGCCACCATGGTCCATCAGCCGGCGCATTCGCCCGAAACGGTGTTCGGCGACCGGGCCATCTACATGGTGGTGGAGAAGATTCTCGCCCCCCACGAGCGCCTGCCGGAGCACTGGCCGGTGCACGGCACCACCGGCTACGACGCGATGAACCTCGTCAACGGCGTGTTCATCAACCCCAAGGCGGCGCGGCGCATGCTGCGCTTCTACTCTTTCTTTATCGGCGAGCGCGTCGACTTCGACGATCTGGTCTACCAGTGCAAGCGCTCCATCATGCGCCACGCCCTGGCGAGCGAACTGACGGTGCTGGCCAGCGAGTTGAACCGCATCTCGGAAGCGGATCGCCACACACGGGATTTCACCCTCAACCGGCTGCGCCAGGCGCTGACGGAGATCGCCGCGCGGCTGCCCGTCTACCGCACTTACGTGCGCAACGGCGAGGTCAGCCCCGACGATCAACGCAACATCGAGTGGGCGGTGGGCCGCTGCCGCAAACGCAGCCGCGCCACCGATGTGGGCATCTACGATTTCGTCGGCAGCGTATTGCTGCAGCAGTCCAGTCCAGGCGAAAGCGCGGAGCAGCGGGCGCGCAAGCAGCGCTTCGCCATGAAATTCCAGCAATTCTCCGGTCCGGTGATGGCCAAAGGCCTGGAGGACACGGTGCTGTACCGGTTTTTTCCCCTCGCATCGGTCAACGAGGTCGGCGGCCACCCCGACCGGCAGGGGTTATCGGCGCAGGCCTTCCACAACGCCAACCAGGAGCGCCAGCGGCGTTGGCCCCATGCCATGCTCGCCACCTCCACCCACGACACCAAGCGCAGCGAAGACGTGCGCGCCCGCATCAACGTGCTGCCGGAACTGGACAAGGACTGGCGCGCCCACTTGCGGCGCTGGAGCCGATGCAGCCGCGGCCGCAGGCCGTCGCCGGAAGGGTTGGCCGTCCCCTCCCGCAACGACGAGTATCTGCTCTACCAGACCTTGATCGGCGTCTGGCCGCTGGAGGAAATGGATGAGGGGGCATATCGGGTTTTCGTCGACCGCATCGAAGCGTACATGATCAAGGCCGTGCGGGAAGCCAAGCGCCACACCAGTTGGGCCCATGTGGACACCGAGTACGAGCAGGCCCTATCCCAGTTCACCCGTTCCCTGCTGGAACGCTCGGAGCGCAACCTTTTCCTGGCGGATTTCCTGCCGTTCCAGAAACGCATCGCGCGCCTCGGCATGTTCACCAGCCTTTCCCAGACCCTGCTCAAACTGACCATGCCCGGCGTGCCGGACATCTACCAGGGCAACGATCTGTGGGACTTCAGCCTGGTGGACCCGGACAACCGCCGCCCGGTGGATTACGAAAAGCGCTGGGCGCTGCTGGAAGACCTGGAGATCCGTTTCGGCCATGGCGGTCATGGCCGGGCACTCCAGGTCAGGGCGCTGCTCGACAACCTGCCGAGCGGACAGGCCAAACTGTTCCTCACCTGGGCGGCCCTCGGATTGCGGCGCAGCCAGCCCGCGCTGTTCCGCGATGGCGCTTACGTACCGCTGAAATGTGCTGGGGAACGCGCCGACCACGTGATCGCCTTTGCCCGTACGTTCGGCGGCGCCTGCGCCATCACCATCGCGCCGCGCTTCTTCGCCCCCCTGTGCGGCAGTGGGGACGCCTTCCCCCTGGGACGGCCGGCATGGGGAGACACCTGTATCGATGTGGGCGGTCTCGACGGCACTGGCCCCTGGACCGAGACCTTTTCCGGCGCCAGCGTGGCGGAGCAGGACAGCGACGGCGGAAAGATCGTGATGGTGGGTGATGTGCTCAACCATTTTCCTGCAGCTTTGCTGGTTCGCGGGCTGAGAGCGCCTGACCTGACCTGAGGGGAATCAGCCGCGGGCGGGCTCACGACGCAGCGCCGCAAACGGCAGATTCGGTCGGTGGGCGGCGGGGGAGGAACGCAGCAACCGCTCCGGCCGCGCATAGGGCTTTCCCGGTTCCCGCCAGGCTGGGAATGGGATGCCCCCCGATTGCAACAGTTTGTTACCTTCGTCATCCGCACTCCCCCGGCCGCCGTTGGTCGAACTGAGGCGCCGCGGGAAAGGCGCGACTGTGGGAGTGACGAACATGCTTGGGTCTCTGCGTTTCTTGCTGCCGGGGATCATCCTGGCGCTTCTTGCGGCCGCGCCGGCATGGGCTGATCCACCCGAGAGAGCCGGCCGGCTCAGCGCAATCTCCGGCGACGTGTCGTTCCGCGACAGCTATTCGGCGGATGAGGAATCGGCAGTTCTCAACTGGCCCCTGACCAGCGGCAACGTGGTCGCCACCGGCCGCATGGCCCGCACCGAAATCCGCGTCGGATCCACGGCGATCCGTCTCGACGAAGACACCGAACTGGAGTTCCTGCGCCTGGATGATCAAGCGCTGCACCTGCGCCTGCTGGAGGGCCGGCTGGCCGTGTGGGTGAAGAACCAAGAGCGAGCGGCGGAGTTCGAGCTGGATACGCCCCAGGGCCGGGTCCGGCTGCTGGAACCGGGCAGCTACCGCTTCGATCTGGGCAGCCCGGAGGACACCCTCGCCGTGGCGGCGTACCAGGGCCGAGCGCGTTTCGACGGCCAGGAGGTCACCGCCACCGTCCGCGCCGGCCAGCGTGCTGAGATCTACGGTGAACACGGGCAGCGCCTGGAGATGGGCGAAGCCCGGCGCGACGGGTTCGACGATTGGACCCAGGCCCGCGACCGCCGCGACGACTCGGCACGGTCGCTGCGCTTCGTGTCCCACGAACTCACCGGCTACGAAGATCTGGACGACTACGGCGACTGGCGCGAAACGCCGGAATACGGCGCCGTGTGGTACCCGCGGGCGGTCGCCGCAGACTGGGCGCCCTACCGGTGGGGACGCTGGGCATGGGTGGAACCCTGGGGATGGACCTGGGTGGATGACGCGCCGTGGGGTTTCGCCCCGTTCCACTACGGCCGCTGGGCGCTGGTGGGCAGCACCTGGGCCTGGGTACCGGGCCGGGCCGTGGCGCGTCCGATATACGCGCCGGCGCTGGTGGCCTGGGTCGGCAAACCCGGCTGGAACATGAGCTTCAATCTGGGGACGGTGTCGGCGGTGGGCTGGTTCCCCCTGGCGCCGCGGGAGATTTATCGTCCGGGCTACCGC
>JBAWHH010000159.1:0-2017 GCA_049593715.1 Rhodocyclaceae bacterium | reverse complement strand
CCAGCGGGGCTAGCTCTTCCGCAAGGATGTCCGTCAGCACCTGCTGCATCTGGGCCGGTGTTTCGATGCGCTCACGCTTTAGCCGTGACCGGAGTTCCGTCAGCAGGAACTGGGTGGCTTCAAGGCCACAATCGGCCATAAGCAGCGTCTCTTCCAGTTCTTCCAGCAGTGCATCGTCGATGATGCTGCGCCGAAACAGCTCCGTGACCGGTGTGTTGAGGGTCGTCGCTGTGCGCGATAGCCCCGTCTTAAGGCGTTTGCGCCAAGTGCGCTGGACAGCTTCGTCGACCGGTTTCGGGGCGTCGTCGGGTCTCTTGAGGAAACTAAACATGGATTGGGGGAGTCTGTAGGGCGCTGCGTTCGACAGACGGGCCGCGGGAAATTCCTTATGATGCGGCCTCGCTGGAGAGGAGTCGGAATCTCGATGAATTTTAACAGATGGGATTGCACCGAATGCTGACACTGAACCCTGCGCTTGTGCGCCGTTGCGGCGTGGCTGTCGCAGCCGCTTTTCTTGCCGCTCTAGCCAACTCGGCCCTCGCCAACCCGTACGAAAAGGCCCTCGCCAACGGTCTGCGGGTGATCGTCAAGGAAGATCCGCGTGCGCCCACCGCGGTCCACATGGTCTGGTATCGGGTCGGTGCGATGGACGAAGTGAGCGGCACTTCCGGCGTGGCCCATGTCCTTGAACACATGATGTTCAAGGCGACCCGCAACCTGAAGCCAGGCGAATTTAACCAGCGCGTTGCAGCCGCCGGCGGCCGCGACAATGCGTTCACCAGCCTGGATTACACCGCGTATTTCCAGCAGGTGCCGAACGGCCGGCTAGGCGAGATGATGGCCCTTGAGGCCGACCGGATGACGAATCTGATTGTCGATCCGGCGGAGTTCGCCAAGGAGATCAAGGTGGTCATGGAAGAGCGCCGCATGCGCACCGAGGACAAGCCCCAGTCCAAGGTCCATGAGGCGCTGATGGCGACAGCACTGGCGGAGCATCCGTATCGCCGCCCCATCATCGGCTGGATGAACGACCTGCAGAACATGACCGCCGACGATGTGAAGGACTGGTATCGGCGCTGGTATGTACCCAACAACGCCTACGTAGTCGTGGTGGGGGACGTCAGGAAAGACGATGTTTTCCGTTTGGCGGAGAAAACCTACGGCCGTATTCCGCAGCGCCCGGTGATGACGCGCAAGCCCCAGCAGGAGCCGGAGCAGAAAGGGATCAAGCGGGTGGAAGTGAAAGCCCCAGCCAAACTGCCCTATCTCGCGATGGCTTATCGCGTTCCCGAACTGCGGGATCCCGACAAGGACCGCGAACCCTACGCACTGGAGGTGTTGTCGAGCATCCTGGACGGTCACGATGCGGCTCGTCTGGCTCGGAACTTGGTGCGGGGGAGCAGGGTGGCGGTATCCGCGGGGGCCGGCTACGACGGCACTTCGCGCGGCGAAGGCCTGTTCTACCTGGACGGGACGCCTGCCGAAGGACGCACTGCAGCCGATCTGGAGAAGGCGTTGCGTGCCGAGATCGAGCGCATCAAGAAGGACGGCGTCGCTGCGGACGAGTTGCAGCGGGTCAAGACCCAGTTGATCGCCTCGCAGATCTACAAGCGCGACTCGATGATGGCCCAGGCAATGGAGATTGGGGGTATCGAGGCCGTAGGGTTGCACTGGCGCGATTTGGACACGATTCTCGAGCGGATTCGCGGCGTGACGGCGGACGAGGTCAAGGCCGTTGCCAAACGCTATTTCGACGATGCCAAACTGACCGTGGCCGTACTCGATCCTCAGCCTTTGGAGGACCAGGCCCCCCGCGCGACGCCGACGGGCTTGCGCCACTGACGATGGTGAGACGATTGAATATGAAGAACATCATGGCGGCGATGATCCTGGCCGTTGCCACCCTGAGTGCCCAGGCGGCAGTCAAGATCGAACACTGGATCGCCAAGTCCGGGGCGCGCGTTTATTTCGTCGAAACCCACGTGCTGCCGATCGTCGATGTGCAACTGAGCTTCGG
>JBAWHH010000158.1:0-2830 GCA_049593715.1 Rhodocyclaceae bacterium | reverse complement strand
CACCGGCTGCCGCTATCTCGACGACCCGCGCCAGGCCGAGTACGTGGAGGACGGCTGGAACATCACCGGCGACGCCTATGTGGTGGATGAGGAAGGCTATTTTCGCTACTGCGCGCGCAACGACGATTTGATCATTTCGGCCGGCTACAACATTGCCGGCCCGGAAGTGGAGGAAGCTCTGGCTAGCCATCCGGCGGTGGCGGAGTGTGCCGTCGTCGGTGTGCCCGACGAGGCACGCGGCCAGATTGTCAAAGCCTTTGTCGTACTGCAACCCGGGCATCAGGCCGGCCCGGAACTCGTGAGGGAGATGCAGGAATGGACCAAAAAGCGGATCGCGCCGTACAAGTATCCACGCAACATCGAATTCGTGGCGACCCTGCCGCGGACCGAGACGGGGAAGCTCCAGCGCTTCCGCCTGCGCAGCCGCACCGGCGGCGCGGCGCCAGTTCCGTGATGCAGGTGCTCCAGCCATGGGGGTGGCAGGAGCCGCGCGGTTTCGTCAATGGCGTCGTCGCCCGCGGCCGGCTGGTGTTCACCGCCGGGCAGATCGGCTGGGACGCGCGCAATCACCTGTGCAGCCCGCACATGCCGGAACAGGTGCGCCAGGCGCTGCACAACGTGCTCGCCGTGGTCGAGGAGGCGGGCGGGACGCGGGAAGACATCGTGCGCCTGACCTGGTTCATCACCGACAAGCGCGAATACGGCGACAACCAGAAAGAGATCGGCGACGTGTACCGGCAGATCATGGGCCGGCACTATCCGGCCATGTCCGTGGTGGAAGTGGCATCGCTGCTGGAAGACGGCGCCAAGGTGGAAATCGAGGCTACCGCCGTCGTCCCGGACCCGGCGCAGTGACCAAGTTGTCGCCCAGCCACGCCTTTTGCGGGGTCGCGTTCTTAAGGGGCTTCGGAGGCGGACCGTTATTGCCTGAGCCTTCATCCGCTTACACACGCCACGATGCCCCGCCCCCAACTACTGTCCTTCGCCCTCGTGGCCGCGCTGGCCGCAGCGGGGTGCGATCGACTGGGCATTCCCGATCCGGCCCGGACCGCGGCGGCCAAGGAAGCGGAGGGCAAGGCTGTCGGGGCCGGCTGCCGCCACGGCGGCCGCGCTCTGGAAGACTGCTACACCCTGAATCTCCAGGCCGACAAGGCGGCGGTGTTCTCCGGCTGGAAGGAGATGAACGACTACATGATCGCCAACAAGCTGGAAGCCGTTCCGGCCACGCTGCCGCCGCCCCCGCCGCCCAAGGCCGAGTCCGCCAAGGAGGATTCGGCGGAAGAAGAGGGCGAGGCGACGGACGAGGAAGAAGCGCCCGCCGAAAAGGAATCCACCGCGAAGCCGTCTGCTGCCAAAGAGCCTGCCGGCAAGGAGCCCGCAGCGAAAGAGTCCAAGAAACATTGAGTCGCGTGCCCGGCCCCCGCCTTCGGGGCCGCGGATTCACCGTTTCCCTCCTGCCCAGTCGCTTTACTTTCCCCGCACCGCCATGACCAAGGCGCGATTTCCCGCCGTGCTCGCCTATTGCCGCGCCGGTTACGAAGGCGAATGTGGATCCGAACTGCTGGCTTTTGCACGGACCAGCGGGCTGAATGCCGAACTCGTTGCTACGCCGCTTTCCGCGTACGTCTTGCTCCGGCTGGATTCGCCCCAGCCGCTATCTGTCCTGGAGCAAGTTTTTCGCCTCCATCGCTTGATCTTCTCCCGCCAGATTGTCTTCTCGCTGACGCAGTTGGCTGAACTGCAACCGAAAGACCGGGCGGCGCCCATCGCAGCCGCGGCCGCTTCTTTCGGCCAGCCTTTCAGCGACGTCTGGCTGGAAACCGCCGACACCAACGACGCCAAGGAATTGTCCGCGCTGTGCCGCCGCCTCGCCGGGCCGCTGCAGGGCGAACTGGAATCGGCGAAGCTCCGCGAAAGCAGTGCGCCTGTCCGGCTCCATGTGTTCTTCACCAGCGGCAGCGATGCGCTGGTGGGTGTCTCGACCGTCGCCAATTCATCCTCCTGGCCCATGGGCATCCCGCGGCTGCGCATGCCGCGCGAGGCGCCGAGCCGCTCCACGCTGAAACTCGCTGAAGCTTTCGCCTCGTTGCTCGACGACGAGGAACGCGCACGCCTGCTGAAACCCGGCATGCGCGCCGTCGATCTCGGCGCTGCGCCCGGCGGCTGGTCGTGGCAAGTGGCGAGCCGCGGCCTGCATGTGGTGGCGGTGGACAACGGCCCGATGGCAGTGGAGGTCATGGGCACGGGGTTGGTCGAACATCTGCGCGCCGATGGTTTCACCTGGCGGCCGCGTCGCCCCGTGGACTGGCTGTTCTGCGACATGGTGGCCAAGCCGGCGCGGGTAGCGGCGCTGGTGGCGGACTGGCTGGCGCGCGGCATGGCGCGGCGCGCCATTTTCAACCTCAAACTGCCGATGAAAAAGCGCATCGAGGCTGTGGACCAATGCCGTGCCGCCATGGAACAGATCGGCCGCAAGGCGGGCGTGCCCATCGCCCTCAGATTCAAGCACCTCTACCACGACCGGGACGAAGTGACCGGATATGCCACCCGCTAACGTGCCAGTGCGCGGCGTATAATCGGCTCCATTGCAGCCGCCGCGCCGGTTAGCGCTGCAAGTCTTACTGGCCCATCCGGGCCGTGGAACCCATCGTTGTTCTGGCTGCCTGAACCGGTACTGCGGAGTCCGCAGCAGGGCCGAATCAGGAGTGCTTATGAATTTCGAAGACCTCGGGTTGATGCCCGAGCTATTGCAGGCCGTTGCAGAAACCGGCTACACCGAACCCACCCCCATCCAGCAGCAGGCCATCCCCGTCGTCCTTGCCGGCAAGGA
>JBAWHH010000157.1:0-13853 GCA_049593715.1 Rhodocyclaceae bacterium | reverse complement strand
GTCATGCTCAGCGCCGAGGCTACGCCGATCCTGATCCATGACGAAACCTGGGAGCGCACGACCAACGGCCGCGGCCGCGTCTCCGACACTCGGGACGCGGCCCTCGCCGCCCTCGACGCGGGAAGCTGGTTCGGACCCGATTTCGCCGGCGAGCCGGTGCCGACGTTCGAAGCGGCCGCGCGGCTGTGCCGGGAGCTTGGTCTGGCGGCGAACGTCGAGATCAAGCCGGCGACGGGTTTCGAGGAAATCACCGGCCGTGTTGTTGCCCAGGCGGCCGATCGTCTCTGGCACGGCGCGGCTCTGCCGCCGCTGCTTTCATCGTTCTCGGAGTTGGCCCTGAGTGCCGCGGCCGAGACTGCGCCGCATCTGCCCCGCGGCCTGCTGGTGGGCGCGATCCCTCCTGATTGGCTGGCGCGCATGGCGCGGCACGGTTGCCTGGCCCTGCATTGCGATGCTGCGGCGAATGGCCTGGAACGTCTGGCCGGGCTCGCCGCCGGGGGCATTCCGGTGGTGTGCTACACGGTGAATGACGAAATTCAGGCGCGGCTGCTGCTGGATGCCGGCGTGGCGACGGTGATCACGGACCGCCTCGACATCGCCGACCGGCTGTGGTTTCCGATCCGGCGGCGTGAAGACCGTCCCGGCGCGGGAGGGCCGAAGAGCTAGTGAAGAAATCGACTGCGCGGGCGGTCTGCTTCGTTGCTCACTCGCCCACTCCTCGCCTATCCACTTGATATGTCTCGTCGCTCGCTCGCTCGCTCCTCGCAGCCCATCTCGTAACGATTCCTTCACAACCTCTCAGCTTGGCAGGCCGGCGAGCGGCTGCAGCGGTTCCGCAACGGACTGCCAGCGCAGCAGCCGGGCGGCGTCGCGGTTGCGGTAGCTCAGGATGGCCATGATGCCCTGGGCCAGGATCGCCTCGCCGGCTGCCTCCGGCATCAGAACTTCGGCGCAGGGTTGCTGATGCGCAACGCCTTCGTCGTCGCGGGTGACGTAGCTGGGCAATTCGGCAATGTTCAGCCTTCCCGTCAGATCGTAATCCCAGCCTTCTTCGGCGAAAGCTTGCCCCGCCATCAGGGCGAGATCCCAGGCCGGGATGATCCACAGGAAGTCTTCGTGGGTGCTGTCCGCTGCCATTTCTTCAAAGGCGAAGGCTTCCACGGGATCGTGTTTTGCCCCGTAGGGCAGACGGCCCAGGATGCGCGGCATCGCCAGACCGATCCATGGGGCGGTGGCGCTACGGCGCAGGGTGCGCCAGCGGGTCGCTGAGTCGTGGTCCGGCGGCTGCCAGGCAGCCGGATTCGCCAATTCGTCTCCACCGTGGCAGCCGATCAGCCCAGGCTTTGCGCCTGCCAGGACCGGGGCGCCGGCGGCGGTGCCAAGTGCCCCAAGGGCAGCGAGCAGGGCGAGGTCGTCCGCGTCCGGGCCGAAACTGAAATCGGCCACGATGAGGGACCAGGGGACGTCGTCGGGCGCCGCCATCGCCGCACCGCACAGGATGGGGTAGAGGGCGCAGCGTGAAAGATCACCCCCCGCCGCGGCCACATCGGCGGCCAGTTCTTCCCGCGACACGTCCAGCAGGGTCAACTGCAGCGTTTCGCCCAACTCCAGTCCGCTCACCAGCTTGCCGACGCCGCGCCAGGCCGCTTGCAGGGCCTGGAACGCGGGTGCGTGGAGGATGGCGCGCATACGCGCACTGATCGCTTCGTCCAGGGCGGCGATCAGCGGCTGGCGGAGATTCGACGTGTCCCGCACGATGTGGGGCGCGACGATGTCCTGCAGCAGCCGTTGCACCTGGGCCGCGGCGCCGTGTTGCGGCGGTTCCGCCGTGGGCGCCCGTCCCAGGAGACGCTGGATGTCGTCGGCCGCGGCTTCCTTTTCGTCCGCCGTGGGCGGTGAAGGTGTGGCAGCGGGGGTGACGCCGAGCGCGGCGGCGGCCCGCTCCCAAGTTGCGGGATTCTGCAGTTCGGCCCGCAGCGCGCGCAGGTCGGCGAAGGCCGGCGAGCGCCACAGGCGGTCAGGATGAAAATCTTCCGGATTGCCGAACTGGATCTCCAGCGTTCCGCCCGGGTTGGCATCGCTCTTCAGCGGGAAGACGAGGCGCGGCGCAAGGCGAGCGAAAACCCGTTCCAGGTTATCCACGTCCACCGCCATGGCCTTGCGCTCGTCCAGCGGTTCGGCGTGTTCTCCGGCGCCGCGCCCGCTGAGATTGGCCAGCGCCAGGATGCGCAGCGGCTGGTCATCGTCCCGGCGTCGCGCCGCGCGGGGGCTGGCGAAGCTGAACGCAAATCCCAAATCGTCCTGTCCCATGTTGCCCCCCTGCGCGACCGCGAATGCCGCTAAGGTATGTCGGTGCCCGCGGTCAGCGCAACTGGATTTTGCCCGGCCCCGCGCCGGGCGGCAGTTGGTCGGCGATGACCAGGCCGGATGCCCGCTCGCGCTGCATTTGCCGCAGTTCGTTCATCGTCTGCTCCATCGCCGCCTGGGCTCCTGGGGCGAACTTCTCCGCCGCCGCGCCGAGGGAGTCGGCCTCGATTTCGAAGCCGATGGGTAGCGCCCCCGCGGGGGTGAGGATCTGCGCCTCGCCCACGTACAGCGTCTTGCGGCTCAGGTCAGGGCTGCCGTCGCGGCCCACCGGCGTCAGCACCCGCAGCGTACCGGCGCCGCGGTCGCTGTATACCTCTTCGCGGTACAGGTTGGCGGGATCCATGTTGAAAGAGGCATAGGGGTTCTCGTCGGTCATGTTGTTCTCCAGGCTGGTGGTTGTCTCAATGATCGCACGGCAGGCCAGGTCAGCGTTTGGTGCCGGAGGCTTCGACGGCGAGCACGATGTCGTCTTCCGTCAGTTGGGTGACGTGGGAGATGGCGAGGCGCACTTCGTGGGGCAGCAGGTAGGCGGCGTCTTCGGCGCTGCGTTCGAGCTGGGGCGGGAAGTGGATGCGGTCTTCCACTTCGGCAACCAGGCCGATGTCGCTGAGGGTCTCGATGATGGCGCGCAGCGCGGCGCGGTCGAAGAATTCCGGTCCCGCGCCTTCGTGAAGGTAGGCGAGGCGCTGCGCCAGCAGCACGCAACAGTTCTCCAGCAGCCGCGGCGACAGCCGGCCGGAACCGAACCGAACCAGCGTAGCCACGACGATGAAGTAGCGCTCCAGGGGCTGGCGGATGGCCTGGGCCAGCGAATGAAGCGCCAGGGATTCGCGCTGGGAGGGGGCGGGGGCACCGATCCACAGCCCGTGCTCTCGCACCAGGTTCAGGCTGCGGAAAGCATCCAGGTAACCTTGCAGGCGCGGGGCCAGTTCTTCTTCGGGCCAGGATAGAAATAGCTCCGCTCGCAGGACGGGATAACACCGGCGCGCGATTTCTTCGATGCGTGGCGGCTCGATGCGCCCGTTCTGGGCCACCAGGCAGGCGATCAGCGCCGGCAAGGCGAAGGCGTGCAGCACGTTGTTGCGGAAGTAGCCCATCAGCACCGCCTGGCTCGACGGCACGACGAAGATGTCGCCGAGGGAATGGCGGTTGCGCTCGATCACGCCCAGTTCTTCGCCGTAGGCCACCACCGCCTCGCCGTCCAGTTCGGTGAGTTGCTGGCGCTGGGAGTAGGGCACGGCGGTAAGCAGTTGCTTGAGCAGGTCCACCTGCTCGGCCAGCCGCCCGGCGTCCATGGCGCGCCGCGGCGAACCCAGCATCGCCACCGCGATCAGGTTGATCGGATTGATGACCAGCGCATCGTTGATGCGGGTGACGATGGTGGACGCCAGATCGGCGACGGCGGCGTGGCGCGCCCCCTGCTGCTCGTCGTCCGTGGCCGCTTCCGGCACGCGCCACGCCGGCCAGGTGCGGTCGAGGTGCTGGTCGAGGTGGATGGGGGCGCCGATGTTGACATGCACCTTGCCGAAACGGCGATCCAGCTTGCGCAGGGCCGTGACGATGCCCCAGATCGATTCTTTCTTCTTCGGCTTGCCCGACAGTTCGGCGATGTAGCTCTCGCCTTCGAACACGCGTTCGTAACCGATATAGACGGGGATGAATACCACCGGCCGGCGAATGCCGCGCACCACGCTGTCCACGGTCATCGCCAGCAGTCCGGCCTTGGGGGCGAGCATGCGGCCGGTGCGGCTGCGGCCGCCTTCGACGAAGTATTCGATGGGGAAACCGCGGGAAAGGATGGCGTGCAGGTATTCGGCGAAAACGGTGGTGTAGACCGCGTCGCCCTTGAAGCCGCGGCGCAGGAAAAACGCCCCGGCGCGGCGCAGGATCGAGCCGACGAACGGCAGATTGAGGTTGTCGCCGGCGGCGATGTGGGGCGGCAGCAGGCCGCGGTGGTAGATGACGTAGGACAGCAGCAGGTAGTCGATGTGGCTGCGATGGCAGGGGACGTACACCAGCTCGGCCCCGGCGCCGGCGGAGCCGACGTCTTCGAAGCGATGGACCTGGATGCCGTCGTAGAGGCGGTTCCACAGCCGGCTCATCAGCAGTTCTAGGGCGCGGATCGCCGAATAGGAGTAATCCGAGGCGATGCCGTAGGCCATGCGCCGGGCGGCCAGTTCCGCCTGCCGCTTCGATACGTTCTTCTGCCGCGTCTGCGCCGCCACGGCTTGCTGGACTGCCGGGCTGTCGACGATTTCGTTGAGCAGCGTCTGGCGGTGGGAGAGGTTGGGGCCGACCGCCAGCTCCCGCTCGCGGCGGAAAACGGCCCGCAGCAGCCGCGCCACGCGGCGCACCGAGGTGTGTTCGTCCAGCCCTTCGGCGCCGGCCCGGGCCATCACGGTCCGCAGGTCGATGGGGTCGCCGAACTTGAGCATCGTGTCGCGGCCGTGGATGAGCAGCCGCAGGAACTGCTTGAATGCCCCCGGCACCACCCAGGTTTCCGCCAGCAGGGCCCGCAGCACGGATTCCTGCTTCTGCGGCGCACGGCCCCAGAACACGCTCACCGGCACGATCTGCAGTTCCATTTGCGGATCGCGCCGCGCGGCGCAGACGATCCGCTCAAGCCGCCGCGGGTATTTGTAGGGCTTGGGACGCAGTGGCGAAGGTTGCCCGGTACGGGTGAGGTAGAAAAATTCGCTGCGCTCGTTGAGCCCGCCGCTGGTGAGGGGGGCCAGGGGGCTGGGCAGGTTGAGCCGGCGCGCGGCTTCGTCCAGAACCAGCAGAGACGAGAGCTGCTGCAGATGCAGCGCGTAGCAGACCGGCTTGCTCGGATCCAGGTGGATCTGCTCCGGGTCCGGCGGGACGGTGGACAGGCGCACCAGCCGCAGCAGCAGGAATTTGAGCAGGGGAAGAAAAACGCGATCCAGACCGACTTTTTCCAGCACTTTTTTGGGGTTGGGGGCGGTGGCGGGGCGCACAGTTTACCGCCCTTGTGCCCGGGCTCCCACCGCGACCGCCGGCGCGGCTGGCCGTGGGCGCAGAGGTCTGATTCATTGCGGATTTCGGCCGCGCCTCCGGTGGGCGATGGCCTGCTTCAAGGGACCAAGGCCGTGGCACCGGGGGTGGGCCGGTGGTGAGTCGCGTTGTACTGTGGCCAAACGGCGCCATTCCAGAGGCGGCCCGCGACTGCTATCGTTCCTTCTTTTGGCGCGGTGTGCGCCGGAAAGAGGTTGGGCCGATGGCGATTACCGTTCGCAGACTGCTGCAGGATCCGATGCTGGGGCTTCGGGTGGTTTCCGGGGAACAGGGGCTGGACCGTCCCATCACCACCGCGGAGCTGAACCGTCCGGCGCTGGAACTGGCCGGATTTTTCGCGGAGTTCCGGTCGGAGCGGATACAGGTTTTCGGCGCCGGGGAACTTTCTTACGTGCAAAGCCACTGGCGCGATACGGGCCTGGCGGAAATCCTCAGCCGCGTGTTGGGTGGCGACGTGCCGTGCGCCATCGTCACCAACGGGCGCGAGCCGGCAGAGGTGATGTGCCTGCGCTCCGAGGCGGCTGCCATTCCCATCCTTACCTGTCCCCATCACACCACCAAGCTCTACAAGCGGCTGTGGGAACACCTGGAGCCGGAATTCGCGCCGGAAACGACCGTCCATGGCGTGCTGATGGAAGTGCACGAGATCGGCGTGCTGATCCAGGGCAAGAGCAGCGTGGGCAAGAGCGAATGCGGGCTGGAACTGATCCGCCGCGGCTTCCGCCTTGTCGCCGACGATTTCGTCACCATCCGCTGCCTGAACGACTCCATCCTTGTCGGCCGCGGCTCGAAACTGCTGCCGTTCCACATGGAGGCGCGGGGGCTGGGCATCATCGACGTCAGCCGGCTTTTCGGAGCCATCTCGATCCGCAACGAGACGCGGGTCCGCCTCGTCATCTCCCTGGTGGAATGGGAGGACAGCGTTGCCTACGACCGCACCGGCCTCACCGAGGACTCGGTGAACATTCTCGACGTGCAGGTTCCCCACGTGACGATTCCCGTCAAGCCGGGCCGCAGCGTCGGCACGCTGGTGGAGATCGCCGCCCTGAACCAGAAACTCAAGAACATGGGGATCAACACGGCGCAGTTGATGGAGCAGACGCTGACCCAGCAGATGCTGGCGGGGGACGTTTCCGGTTCGGATCGCCGTTGACCGTCCCGCTTCGGTTTGATCCGCACGCCGCCGGAGCGGTGCGGATGACCGTCGCTCCCATGCCGCCGCGGCGTTTCGTATGTACCTGATCCGTCTGATCCTCAAGAACGCGTTTCGCCACCGGCTGCGCACCTTGCTGACCATTTTTGGCCTGGTGGTGGCGATCATGGCGTTCGGCCTGTTGCAGACGATGGTGGATGCCTGGTACGCCGGGGCGGACAGCGCCTCCGCGTCGCGGCTGCTGACACGCAATGCCGTGTCCCTGGTGTTTCCGCTGCCGCTGACCTACCGCCAGAAGTTGCGGACGGTGCCGGGAGTGCGGGCCGTGTCCAACTCCAACTGGTTCGGCGGCATCTACAAGGAACCGAAGAATTTTTTCCCCCAGTTCGCGGTGGATGTGTCGACGTACTTCAAGCTCTACCCCGAATTCATCATCCCCGATGATCAGTTCAAGGCTTTCGTGCTTGACCGCCAGGGCGCGGTGATCGGGCGCAAGCTGGCGCGCGACTACGGCATCAAGGTGGGCGACACCATGACGCTCAAGGGCACCATCTTTCCCGGGAACTGGGAATTCGTGGTGCGGGGCATCTACGACGGGCGCGATGCCGGCACCGACATCAGCCAGTTCTTTTTCCATTGGGAATACCTGAACGAAACCTTGCTGCGAACGGTGCCGCGCCGCGCCAACACGGTGGGCGTTTACGTGCTGGAACTGACCGATCCGGGCCGCGCCGCCGAAGTGAGCCTGGAAGTGGACAAACTGTTCAAGAACTCCATCGCCGAGACCCTCACCGAGACGGAGAAAGCGTTCCAGCTTTCCTTCGTCTCCATGACCGAGGCGCTGGTGGTGGCCATCCGTACGGTGTCGTTTCTGGTCATCATCATCATCATGGCGGTGACCGCCAACACGATGGCGATGACGGCGCGGGAGCGCCTGGCGGAGTACGCGACCCTCAAGGCCCTGGGTTTCGGTCCGCGTTTCGTCATGCTGCTCATCACCGGCGAATCCCTGGCCATCGCGCTCATCGGCGGCATGGTGGGCATAGTGCTGACTTTTCCCGTCGCCGACACGTTTTCCAAGAGCATGAGCGCGCCGTTTTCGGTGTTTCGGGTGAGCGAGGCGACGCTCGTCGCGCAGATTGCCTGCGCCCTGGTGGTGGGTGCGGTGGCGGCGCTGTTTCCGAGCTGGCGGGCGGCGCGGGTGAACATCGTCGATGGGCTGCGGAGCATCGGATGAAGGTTCCGCTCAACTATTCCCTGCGCAACCTGTGGGCGCGCAAACTCACTACGGCCCTTACCGCCGGGGGCATGGCGCTGGTCGTCTTCGTCTTCGCCGCCGTCCTGATGCTGGACGAAGGGTTGAAGACGACACTGGTGGCCACCGGCTCCTACGACAACGTGCTCATCGTGCGCAAAGGCTCGGGCAGCGAGGTGCAGAGCGGGGTCGAGCGCGCACAGGCGGCCATCGTCCAGAGCCGCCCCGAAGTGGCGCTGGGGGAGGGCGGCGTCGCCGTGGTGTCGAAGGAGGTGGTGGTGCTCATCTCCCTCAACAAGCGCGGTACGGAAAAGCCTTCCAATGTGGTGATCCGCGGCGTTTCCCCCATGGGCGTGTCGATGCGGTCGCAGATCAAGCTGGTGGAAGGGCGCATGTTCGAACCCGGCCGCGACGAGGTGGTGGCGGGGCGGGCCATCGCCCAGCGTTTCGGCGGCGCGGGCTTGGGCGAGACGGTGCGTTTCGGCGGGCGGGACTGGACCGTGGTGGGGGTCTTCGACGCCGGCAAGAGCGGTTTCGATTCCGAGATCTGGGGCGACGTGGATCAGCTTATGCCCGCTTTCCGCAGGCCGGTGTATTCGTCGGTGCTGCTGAAACTCGCCGATGTGGGGGGCTTCGAGACGCTGCGTGGCGCGCTGGAGAACGATCCGCGCCTGCAGCTCGACGTCAAGCGGGAGATTCAGTATTACGCCGAGCAGTCGGAAGTGCTGTCCAAGTTCATCAGCTACCTGGGCATCACCTTGTCCATCATCTTTTCCATCGGCGCGGTGATCGGCGCCACCATCACCATGTACGCCGCCGTGGCCAACCGGACGGCCGAAATCGGCACGCTGCGGGCGCTGGGGTTCCGCAAATGGTCAGTGCTGATTGCTTTCGTGGCCGAAGCGATGGGGCTGAGCCTGGTGGGCGGCTTGGCGGGGGTGGCCCTGGCTTCGCTGATGCAGCTCTACACCGTGTCGACGCTCAACTGGCAGAGCTTCGCCGAACTGGCGTTCGCCTTTACGCTCACGCCGGGGATCATTGCCAAGAGTCTGGTGTTCGCCCTGATCATGGGGCTGGTGGGCGGCGTCTTCCCCGCCGCCCGCGCGGCGCGGATGAACATCGTCAATGCCCTGCGGGCAGCGTGAGGAGCCATGGAGGCTGAGGAACCTCAGTTGGCCGTTGTCCGCTCAGGAGTCCTGAAAAAGGTGGCGTGGGCTATCGCCTGGCTGATTGCCGGCGGGATCCTGATGCTGATCTTTCTCGCCTACCAGCAGCCCGGATTGCTGATCGACTTGGTCAATCTGCGCTATTGCGGTTGAGCTTCTCCCGCTCTTCGACGGTATAGGAATCGACACCCAGCCGCATCATGACCGCGTCCGGGGTCATGTGCAGCAGGTCGGCGACAGCGCGGAAGTCGTCGGGCAGGGCGGGATCGTTCCAACCATTGGCGGCGTGCCGTGCCAGATCGTCGGCGAGGAGGACGTTGCGCACGCGCGGGCTGTTGACGTGGGCTTCACTCATCAGCGTGGTCAATAGCTCCGGCAGGCGCCAGGCCTGGCATAGCGCCATCTGCAGATCCCGGAGATCAATGCCATACACCGCCCCGTGGGCGACGTGGCTGCGCATCGAGGGCTTCTTCGCCTTCAGCTCCGCCACTTCCAGGGCGAGTTTGGGGGCGAAGCACCAGAGAAGGATTTCCGTGATGTCGCGCAGCAGCGCGGCAACGGTGATCTCGTCCACGTCCAGATCGTGGCGCACCAGGGCCCAGTCGCGGGCGAAGTGGGCGGCGCGGCGCGCCCGCGCCACCACCTGGAGTAGGCCCAGCAGCGCTTTGGGATGGGCGCCGAGGTGGGTTTCCACCAGGGTCAGTTGGGCGAAGTTGCGGAAGAAGGGGGTAATCCCCAGCATCATGATCGCGCGGTCGATGGTGGTGATGTCCGCGTTCTGGCTACGCCGGCGGTGGGCCTCGATGTAAGCCAAGACCCGCACCGCCATCAGTGGATCCTGCAGTACGACCTGGGCGATTTCGCGCCCGCTCACGCTGTCCTCGTTCTCCCGCAGCCGGGCCAGTTCCCGCTCGGTCCGTCTCAGCACGGGGATCTCCACCTGGCTCAAGTAGGCGACCCAGGATTGCAGGGATTCCAGGGGATGGTCAATCATGGGCGTCGTCCGCGTTGGTTGTCGAAAAGTTCAATTTCGATTACGGCTAAGTAAATACTAGCTTGAGATTGGCGCCCTTTTTCGTCAATACCTTACGGCACATTTTGCGCCGTCTCTATGCCTTTCAGATGGCATTTGGTTGGGTGGCCGGATACAACTGTTTGATTTGTTGAGGTGTGAACCAGTGCGGGGGATCGCCCAACGGCTGACTGCGCCCCCGGTTTGCGATAACATCGTTGTTTTTGCCGCCGCCCTTCGGCATGACGTCGTTGCGCCGCTCCCGAGTCATGAACGCTCCTCTCAAAGTCGCTACCGACGACGTTCGCATCAAGGACATCGCCGAAGTCGCTCCGCCTTCCCATCTGCTGCGCGAGTTTCCCGCCACGCCCGCGGCGGTGGAGACGACCTTCAACACGCGTCAGGAGATCCACCGCGTGCTGCACGGTGCCGACGACCGCTTGCTGGTGGTGGTCGGGCCCTGTTCGATCCATCACTACGAGTCAGCCATCGACTACGCGAATCAGCTCAAAGTCGAGCACGAGCGGTTCAAAGATGATCTGCTGGTGGTTATGCGGGTCTATTTCGAGAAACCGCGGACCACGGTGGGCTGGAAAGGGCTGATCAACGATCCGCGCCTGGACGGCAGTTTCCGCATCAACGAGGGGCTGCGGGTGGCCCGCCGTCTGCTGGTGGAAATCAACGAGATGGGACTGCCCGCGGCCACGGAGTTCCTCGACATGATTACGCCGCAGTACATCGCGGACCTGGTGAGCTGGGGCGCCATTGGCGCGCGCACCACCGAATCCCAAGTTCACCGCGAACTGGCGTCGGGCCTTTCCTGCCCGGTCGGTTTCAAGAATGGCACGGACGGCAATTGCAGAATCGCCGTGGATGCGATTCGCACCGCCCAGCACCCCCATCATTTCCTGTCGGTGACCAAAGGTGGGCATTCTGCAATCGTCGCCACCAATGGCAACGAGGACTGCCACATCATCCTCCGCGGTGGCAAGGAGCCCAATTTCGACCACGAATCCATCGAGCGCGCCTGCAAGGAACTTGGTGCGGCCGGGCTGGCTTCCAAGGTCATGGTGGATTTTTCCCACGCCAACTGCCGCAAGCAGTTCAAGCTGCAGCTTGACGTCGCGCGGGATATCGCGGGCCAGATGGCGTCCGGCGACGACCGCATTTTCGGCGTCATGGTCGAGTCCCATCTCAAGGAAGGGCGCCAGGATCTGGCGCCGGGCAAGGCGCTGGAGTACGGCAAGAGCATCACCGATCCCTGCATCGGCTGGGAAGACACCGTGTCGGCGCTCGAAATCCTGGCTGAAGCCGTTCGTCAGCGTCGCCTGGCGCTAGCGGAAACGGAGTGACCGCCCCGCGGGCGGGTTTTCGCTGCGGCCATGGCTCCGCAGCAGCGCTGATTTTCCTATGAAGCTCGCTTTGCCAGAGGACTCCGCTTCCGCGCGGAGGCTTCTTCTTGGTCTACTTTTTCTGACTGTCGCGTTCCGTTGCTGGATGGCGATGGTCACGCCCATCACCGGCGACGAAGCCTATTTCATCGACTGGGGTCGCTGGCCCGACTGGGGCTTCTACGATCATCCGCCGATGATCGGCTGGTGGCTCGCCGTGCTGCTCAAAGTATCGGATGCGCCCGGCTGGCTAAGGCTGCCCATCGTGATTCAGCCGGCGGTGCTCGCCCTGTCTGCAGCGGCTTTCCTGTGGCGTCATGGACCCGAGCGCGCCTGGCTCGCTGCGACGCTCATCCTGCTGGCGCCGATCAGCCTGTGGGGCGTCTTCATCACCACCGACACGCCGCTGATCTACTTTTCCTTCTTTTCGGCGCTGGCTTTCATCCGCGCGGCGCGGGACGACGACTGGCGTTTCTACCTTCTTGCGGGCCTATTGCTCGGCGGCGCTTTCCTGTCGAAGTATTTTTCCGTGCTTCTCGGCGCCGCTTTTGCCGCTCACGCCCTGTACCGGCCCTCGCGGCGCAAACTTGTTGGCCTGGCGCTGGTGGTGGCCGGCGCGCTGCCCGGGCCGCTCCTCAATGCCTGGTGGAACATGGGCCACTGCTGGGCCAACATCATGTTCAACGCCTTCAACCGCAATGAGGACGCGGCTCTGTCGTGGCGCACGCCGCTGCTCTACGTCGGCATGATGCTCTACGTGCTGACGCCCATGGCGGTGTGGACGCTCGCCCGGCACCGGGTGGTGGCGTTGGCGCGGCAGCCGCAGGGAGCGGCTTTGCTGAGCGTGGCTCTCGTGCCCTTGGGGCTCTTTGCCGCCTTGTCCTCGGCCAAGGTGATCGGGCTGCACTGGGTGCTGTCGTTTGTCCCGTTTGTCCTCATGGCGGCGGCTCTGGTGGCCGATTCCGGGGCGGCAAAGCGGCTGCGCCGTTTTTTCCTCGGTTTCGCGCTGCTCCATGTCGTGACGATCGTGGTCATTTCCGTATTGCCGCTCGAAACCTGGAAGCGGGCACGCCAGTACGACGGAATCGTCATGACCGTCGCCGCGGACGAACTGCTGGCGCGCTTCAAGCCGTACGAACGGGACTTCGCATTTGCCGCCGACGGCTATTCGCCGGCGGTGACTTTGGGATACAACGCGGGACGTCCGTTCTTCGTGTTCGGCCCCGGTTCCAGTCATGCCCGCCACGACGACATCCTCACCGACCTGAGGCCGCTGGATGGGCGGAACATCCTAATTTTCCGCAAGAAAGCGCCGGATCTGGGGAAGGACTACCGGCCCTATTTTCGCGATGTTGCCGTGGAAATCGTCGAGGTCCGCGGCGCCCGCTTCTGGCTCGTCCTGGGACGCGGTTTCCAGTTCGAGGCCTACCGCAGCTCGGTGCTGGCTGGCATTCGCGATCGCTACTACGCCATTCCGGGCTGGCTGCCCCAGACCGGCTGCTACTTCTGCGACCGCTATTTCCCCGGGCAGCGCTGCCAGCGCTCCGGCCAGTCCCCCGCGCAATAGACTCTTCCGCCGCCTCTCAGCGGTTACCATCGGCTTCATGCGATACCTGCGCCTGCTGCGGCCCCACCAGTGGATCAAGAACACGTTCGTGTTCGTCGGCCTGCTGTTTGGCCATGCCTGGAACGACGCAGCCAAAGTGGAGGGAGCCGTTGCCGCGTTCGTCGCGTTCTGCCTGATCTCCAGCGCGGTTTATGTGTTCAACGACCTTATGGACCGCGAGCAGGACAGGCTGCACCCGCGCAAAGCCAATCGCCCGCTGGCCAGCGGTGCGGTCGGCGTGCCGGCGGCGGTGTTCATCATGGCTTTCTGCGCGGTGGCAGGGCTGGGCATCGCCTTCTTCATGGCGGGATGGCCTTTGATCTACCTGGCCTATATCGTGCTCAATGTGGCTTACAGCCTCGGCCTGAAGCATGTGGTGATTCTCGACGTGTTCATCATCGCCAGCGGCTTCATGCTGCGTTTGCTGGCGGGGACGTCCAGCATTGGCATCGTGCCCTCCCAGTGGCTGCTGCTGTGTGGCCTGTTGCTGACGTTGTTCCTCGGTTTTGCCAAGCGGCGTGCGGAACTGATCGCCCTGGAGGAGGCTTCGGCCAATCATCGTGCGGTCCTGGAACATTACTCGCCAGCTTTGCTGGATCAGATGATTACCGTGGTGGCGTCGGGCGTCCTCGTGACCTATAGCTTGTACACGATGAGCCCCGCCACGGTGGCGCTACATGGCACCGACCGCTTGATTTACACTGTGCCGTTCGTACTGTATGGGATGTTCCGCTACCTTTTCCTGCTGCACCGGCGGGGCGGAGGAGGAGATGCCGCACAGGATCTGGTGCGCGATTCCCATCTGATTCTGGCCGTCGCGGGATGGCTGATGGCGACGGTCTCTTTGCTGCTGTTGCGCGCCCCGGG
>JBAWHH010000156.1:0-10573 GCA_049593715.1 Rhodocyclaceae bacterium | reverse complement strand
GCCCAGGGCTTCCTGGAGCTTCTCGTTGGCGATGTACGGTTTGGAGCCTTCCATCGCGCCCGGACGCAGTTCGGGGACGGTGGGGTATTCCCGCAGCGGGGGTGCCTTGATGTCAGGGGCGGCCATGAGTCGTCAGGGGCTCAGCGCCCGGCTTCGATGCGCGCGGCCCACGGCGCGAGGTGGCGCTGTTCCCGCGCGTTGTCGGCCTGATTGCGGGTCGGGCTGAAGAACACGCCGGGGGCGTGGAGCAGCTTGCTGAAGGGGAAGATGATCATCAGCGCCGCCACCAGCCCGAGATGCACGTACAGGGCGGCATCGGCGGGCAGCGGCTGCCAGTGGAAGCGCATCAGCCCGAGGAAAAAAGCTTTGACGGCGACGATGTCGGTGTGGCTGACGTACTTCATCAGCAGGCCGCTCAGGCCTATGCCCAGCATCAGGGCGAGCATCAGATGGTCCGAGGGCGTCGAGATGTACTTGATGCGCGCCACCCACAGGCGCCGTGCCCACAGTCCCGCCAGGCCGGCCACCATGGCGAACGCCCCATACACGCCGAAGGGCTGGATCAGCACCACCCACCCCCACACCGGCTCGATGAAATAGCGCAGGTGGCGCAGCACCACCAGGGCCAGGCCGACGTGGAACAGCCAGCCGCAGATCCAGGTCCAGAGATTCGCCTTGAACAGGCTCTCGAACAGCAGGACTTCCCGCGCCAGCCGGAAGACCACGCCGGAACGGGTCGCCGGTGCCGGTGTGGTGGGGATCTTCAGCGGTGCCGGCGTGCGGGCGAACTCGACAATCTTCCACCCCAGGCCGACGACGAACACCAGCGTGGCGAGGCAAAACAGCAGGGCGAAGAGAGTCGAGGCCGTAGTCATGGCGGTAGGGGAGGGGGGCGCTTTCCGGGTCAGACGCAGCCGGTGGGCTTGGGCAGCCCGGCGATCTTGCACGCCTGCTTGGCGGGGCCGTAGGGGAACAGGTCGTAGAGATACTGGCTGTTGCCTTTTTCGGCGCCGAATTTCTTGCCGATGGCCTTGGTCAGCACCCGCACCGCCGGGGCGATCTGGAACTCGTCGTAGTACTCGCGCAGGAAATTCACCACTTCCCAATGGTTTTCGGTCATCTCCACGTTTTCCGCTTTCGCGATGAAGCCGGCCACGTCCTCGTTCCAGTCACCGAGATTGACGAGGTAACCTTCTTCGTCGGTTTCGTAGGCTTTGCCGCTCACTTCGATTGACGCCATTACGTTCTCCTTGCGAATCACATCCAGGATTGACCGTTGGGGTATTCCGTTACCAGGTCGACGAAGCCGCCGTAATCCACCAGCGTCACGCCGTCCAGCACGCGGTCGGCCATGCCACGGGCCTCGAGATCCGGCCGCAGCGCATAGACTTTGCAGGACGCCATCGCGTCGCGTAGTTTTGCCGCCGCGCTGTTGCCGCGGGTGGCGCCATATACGCCATCCTCGATGAGCAGGATGGCGGCGCCGGGCTGGGCCGTCGCCAGGCAGGTGTCGAGGCTGGTTTTTTCCAGCGGCGATTTGTTGATGATGTGCAGCATCGCTATTTCTCTCCGGTCAGAAGCTCAGGACCACGTCCTGCTGGGCCATGAGCTTGCCGATTTCGGCACGGGGCAGGACTTCCACCGGCACGCACAGGTCGTCGGCGTTGAGGCCGCGGGTTTCCAGCGCCTCCTGCTCGACGTAGAGCTTGTTGACGTCGTAATCGTCCAGCGCGCGGTAAGTGGGCTGGAAGTTCTTGACTTCAATGCCCTTGGTTTGCTGCCCCTTCTTGAGCTGATAAACGCCGTCATCCATGAAGACCAGACTCACGTCCTGGTCGAAGGCGGCGGCGATGAGCACCACTTCCAAGGACTCCAGGGCGTAGATCGTGCCGTAGGGTGCCTTGCGATTCACGTACATGAATTTCTTGATTTTTCCCGATTCGTCCATACGCCGATCTCCTGCCCGTCAGTCGCCGAAAGTGACCAGCCGGTCGGACTTGATGCCCGACTCGATCAACTGGCCGAGACCGGAAATGCGGAACCCCGGCGCCAAGTTTTCGTCGCGGATGCCGCGCCTTAGTGCCGCGGCCACGCACACCACCAGGTCGATCGCGTGGTCCTGGGCCAGCTTGGACCAGCGATTGACGATGTTGCGGTCGTCCTGGGGCGGTTCGGTCAGCCGGGTACCGTTGTTCACCCCGTCGTGGTAGAAAAAGACGCGATCGATCTCGTGCCCTTTCTCCAGCGCGGCGCGGATGAACAGATAAGCCGAGTCCGACGCCTCATGGGTGTAGGGCCCTTCGTTGATCAGGATGCCAATCTTCATCGTTGCCGCGCCTCAGAAGCGGATGTGGGTGGACGCGTTCAAATTCACCCGCGCGCCGCGCCAGTCGTCGATGAGGTACTTGGTGAAGGGCAGGCCGGTCTTCTCGAAGAAACGCGGCCAGCCGATGCGGTCGATCCAGTCGGCGAGGCGCTCCCAGGGGCGCGCATCGTCCTTGTAGGTGTAGAGAATCTTCTTCACCACTTCGGAAACCTCGGTCCAGCGCGGTGGGTTATTCGGCAGCCCGGCGGCGACCAGTTTCATGAAAGTCGGTTTGGCGCGGGCGTTGGAGTTCTTGCCGCCGACCCAGATGGCGAGCTTGGAATGTTCCGGGTCGTTGATCTGCATCGGCGGGCAGGGCGGGTAGCAAGCGCCGCAGCAGATGCACTTCTTTTCGTCCACTTCCAGGGACGGTTTGCCATTCACCAGGGCGGGGCGGATCGCCGCCACCGGGCAGCGCGCCACCACAGCGGGGCGTTCGCAGGCATTCGCCACCAGGTCGTGGTTGATCTTCGGCGGCTTGGTGTGCTGGATGATGATGGCCAGGTCGGCCTGGCCGCCGCAGTTGATCTCGCAGCAGGATGTGGAGAGGTGCACCCGGTTGGGCATCTCCTCGCGCTTGAACTCTTCGTAGAGTTCGTCCATCAGCGACTTGACCACGCCGGAAGCGTCGGTGCCGGGGATGTCGCAGTGCAGCCAGCCCTGGGTGTGGGCGACCATGGAAATCGAGTTGCCGGTACCGCCCACCGGGAAGCCGCTGCGCTCCAGTTCGGCGATCAGCGGCGCCACCATCGCTTCCTTCGACACCATGTATTCGATGTTGGAGCGGATGGTGAAGCGCACATGACCTTCGGCGTACTGGTCGGCGATGTCGCACAGTTTGCGGATGGTGTAGAGGTCCATCTGGCGCTGGGTGCCGGCGCGCACCGTCCATACCTCGTCGCCGTCGCGGGCCACATGGTGCAGCACGCCAGGGCGCGGCCGATCGTGGTATTTCCAGTTGCCGTAGTTCTTGGCGAGCAACGGGTGCAGGTACTGCTTGTTGTCCGGCACCCCGCACTCGACGGCCTTACGCATTTGTGGCTGCGCCATGCTGTGATCTCCAACCGATGATGTATGCGGAACAGGTGCCGCCCGTCAGCGGGCGGCACGCGGGGGTTTAGGCTGCGGCGGCTTTCTTTGCCTCGATCCTGGCGACTTCCTCGTCCCAACCGTCTGCGCGCACGTAGGGGTTGGTCCGCGGCGCGGACACCATGTTGGCGTCCACTTCCAGGCCGATGCCTTCAAGGAAGTTCACCAGGCCGATGCGCTCGATCATCTCGCCGGTGCGCTCGTGCTCCAGGGCGTTCTCGGCGAAGAAATCGACGATGTTTTTGCCCAGTTCCACCAGCTTGTCGAAATCTTCATCCGTGGCGAGCTTCATGAACGGCACCACCACCGTGCCCATCAGGTCGCCGATCTTCAGAGTGCGCTTGCCGCCCACCAGGATGGTGGCGCCGCGGTCCTCGCCCGGGGCCAGCGCACCGGTCATGACGTTGATGCAGTGCATGCAGCGCACGCAGTCCTTGTTGTCGATTTCCAGCGCCTTGGTGTCGTCCACCGCGACGGTGGAGATCGCCGCGCCCTGGCGGAGTTTGGTGATGTCCTTGATCTGGATCGCCTTGGTGGGGCAGCGGGCGACCACGTCATTCACCAGCTCGTCCATGCCGTGTTTGGCGAACCACTTCTTCGCCAGCGCTTCGTCGGTCTGGATGTTGTCGCGCCAGGTGCCGATGATGGCCATGACCGAGCGCTGGATGGAGTTCATGCAGTCGTTCGGGCAGCCGGAGAACTTGAACTTGAACTTGTAGGGCAGGGCGGGGCGGTGGATGTCGTCGAGGAAGTTGTTGATCACCTGGCGATGGGCACGGGCCTCGTCGTAACAGGACTGCTCGCAGCGGGCGTGGCCGACGCAGGACATGGAGGTGCGCACCGCCGGGCCGGCGCCACCCAGGTCGAAGCCCAGTTCGTTGATCTCGTCCCAGGCTTTCTGCACATTTTCCGTGGTGGCGCCCTGGAACATGATGTCGCCGGACTGGCCGTGGAAAGCGATCAGGCCGGAGCCGTGGCGCTCCCAGATGTCGCACATCTTGCGCAGCACGTCGGTGTTGTAGTGCATGCCGGCGGGGGGCATGACGCGCAGGGTGTGGAACTCCGCCGCGTCCTTGAATTTGGGCTCGCCCGCCTCGTCCTTGATCTCCGTGAAGCGCGGGATGATGCCGCCGCCGTAGCCATAGACGCCGACCGTGCCGCCTTTCCAATACCCTTTGCGGGTCTGGTAGGAATGCTCCAGGTGGCCGAGCAGGTCCACCATGTAATCCTTTTCTTCCGCCAGGCGCTTGAGGCCGGTCACGAAGCTCGGCCAGGGCCCGCTCTCCAGCGTGTCGAGCATGGGCGTGTCGTGCATCTTCTTCGCCATCGGTTTTCTCCTCCTGTTGGGTGCGGCGCGTCGAACAGGGCGGATCGTAGGAGAGATGCAGTGCACCAAACCATCACCCGTGCAGGTAGCGGGAGGGCCCCGGAGGGAGTACCCGGAACTACCCGAAAGGGTTACTTGCCGCCTACCCGCTCCGGTGATAGGCGGGCCTGCAGGGGAGATGCGATAGTTGCGCGCCCATCCCGCGCCGTCCGGGCACGGCCCGCCACCGAGGGAATATGGACAAGATCACTTCGCTGGAACGATTCCGCTGCCCTTTCGGCGGCCAGGATGTCGAACTGCAGCAACTGGAGTACGCCGCCGGCGGCATGCCGCTGCTGCGCCTGCGCATCCGCGAGCGCACGCGCTTCACGATTTTCGAGATCGATCCGGCAACGGCCGCCCGCTGGGGGCAGGCAATGCTGGATTGGTCCCTCAGCCAAACAGCAGAAACGGGAGCGGCGAATCCATGATCGCCGACCCTTGCGCCGAAGTCGTGGACCTGGCCTTCGGCGTGAAGGGGGAGGCAATCGCTGCGGACTGCGCCGAGCGCCTGCAACGGTCCGTGCTCGGCGTCCTGTCCTGGATGGAGCATGAACCCGGCGCCGGCATCCATCCCCTGCGCGGCACCTCCGGCGGCGGAGATCGCCGATTGCTTTCCCAGCGGGCCCAACTGGTGTTGCGGCTGCCCCTGGCACGAGTTGGTGCGGCTCGGGCCTTGAGCGGCCTGCGTTTCGATCTGGATGGCGAGATCGAACTGGGCGCCTCCGCGGTGCGTCCGCTGGCGCCTTACCACGTCGTGTATTCCCGCTTCGTCAGCACCGGCGACGAGGACGAGTGCGCGTTTCTCGCCGCCGTCGAGGGCGCCGCCACTATGGCAGGCATCGACTGCAAACTTATCGCCGGCAAGCCGCGGGAAGGGATCGACGGCCAGCAGCGTTATCGCGGCTTCAGCTTGATGCTGCATGGCCTGTCGCCGGGCCATTCGCTGATGGTCCAAAGCTTGGGCATCGGCGGCCGCCGGCTGCTGGGCTGCGGCGTGTTCGTCCCCCACAAATCCATCGCACCGGTCGGCGGCTGAGTCCTTCAACCGCCGACCTGCGCCTGGACCAAACGACAACGAGGAGGAGTATCCATGAGTGATCCGAAACCATCGGTGACCCTGGACATGAGCGGTCTGACCTGCCCGGCCCCACTGCTGGGGGCGAAGAAGGTTGTGGACGATCTGAAAGCTGGGGAGTCATTGCTGCTGATTTCCGACTGTCCCGGCACGGGGGACGACCTTAACGCCTGGGCGAACTTGACGGGCAACGAGGTGGCGAGCGCGGAATCCCTGGGCGGCCAGAAGACCGGCTATCTGATCCGCAAAGGCGGGGCGGCTCACCCCTCGGCCAACGTCACCTTGGACATTCGCGGCGTCTCCTGCCCCGGACCGATCCTCGAAGCGAAGAAGATCCTCGATGGCATGGCCGCCGGCGAAGTGTTGCTGCTGATCAGCGATTGCCCCGGCTCTCCCTCCGATGTCGAGGCCTGGAGCCGGACGTCGAGCCACATCGTGCTGGCCAGCAAACGCGAGGCGGGGCGGGGTACACACGAGTTTTACCTGCGCAAAGTGTAAGGCGCACATCCGGGCGCAACAGGAGGAGATAGAGCTATGGGATATGTAGTGGGCGGAACCGAAGTGGAAACCGACGACGAGGGCTACCTGCTGGAGCCGGACTATGGGGACGAAGTGGTCGAGGTGATCGCCGCAGCGGAAGGCATCGCGCTGACGGACGACCACTGGAAAGTGGTCAACTACCTGCGCGACCAGTACCGGGAGCATGGCCACACACCCAATTTCCGCAGCATGCTCAAGGACATGGAAGATGTGTTGCCGGGGGCGGACAGCAAGGCGCTGTACGACCTGTTTCCCGTCGGCCCGGCGAAGCAGGGCGCCAAGGTCGCCGGCCTGCCCAAGCCCTTCGGCAAAGGGGGCTACTGATGGCGGGCTTGGTCCGGCCGTGGCCGTCGGCGGCCTGGGGCAGCCATGCGCACTAAAAGCAAATGGTTCGACAAGGGCCGGGCGCGCGGGCCGGAGGAATTGGCCGGCCCCGTCGCCATGACGCTGTGGCGTCTGTCCATCAACACCCTTCGCAGCATGCGGCGGGCCGACTACGACATCGTGACCGGTCCGCCCTATTTCGACTTCCTGCGCGAGTACCTGGTCTTCCTCGCCAACCTCGCCGACCGCTACGCCTTTCCCCATTTCGATGTCGATCAGCGCGGCGCTTTCATGAGCACGCTGGTGTTGAACCTGGGGCAAATGCTGGCAGAGAACGAATCCGAGCTGCTCGGCCGTGACCTGGTGGAAGCGAAGCAGGCTTTCGTCGACCTGTTCAATGCCCGGGGGGCGGACTACGCCCATTTCGAGTTCGGCGCGGACGGCCCCGAATATGGTTTCCTCCGTTACTGCGGCAATCAGCTTCTAGATCTGCTGCCGGAGAAAGACCGCTTCTGGGTGGTGGATCAGGTGATCAGTATCGAAGCGCCGGAGGCGGTGAAAACCCTCGGCACGGCCTTCGCCAACCTGTTCCCCCGGCACGAGCCGCAAGCCGCCGCCGGGTGACGCGGTGATTCCGGCAACCCCGTTCGATCTGGAGAACGACGCCGCCTACCGGGCATGGCGCTCCGCCAAGCTGGCCGGCTTTCCGCGCCAAGCCGCCGATCTGCTGGTGCCGGTGGTCGATCCCGCGAATCTGACGGCAGCGGAGCGCAACGCGATCCTCGATCGCTGCGCCCGCGCCAACATGGCGATTTACCTCAGCCGCTGCGGAGAGGATGCGGACAAGGCCATTCCTTTCCGCCTCGCGGCGCAACTCGGCCTTACTACCCTGGATGGCAACTATTTGGCGGACGAGGACGGCATCACGCCGATTGCCGTAGCGCCTGCCGGCACCCGGACGGCGTACATTCCCTACACCACCCGGCCGATCCAGTGGCACACCGACGGTTACTACAACCCGCCCGGGCGCCAGATCCGCGGCATGGTGCTGCACTGCGTGCGCAATGCCGAGCGGGGCGGAGAGAACGCCCTGCTGGACCATGAGATCGCCTACATCCTGCTGCGCGACCAGAATCCCGAGCACATCCGCGCCCTGATGGCGGAAGACGCCATGACCATCCCGGCACGGGAGGAAGACGGCGAGGTCGCCCGCGGCGACCAGCCGGGGCCGGTGTTCTCCATCGGCCCGGACGGGGCCTTGCACATGCGCTACACCGCCCGCACCCGCAGCATCGTCTGGAAAGACGACTCGGCAACCCGTAGCGCCGTAGAGGCGCTGGTGGACATCCTCGGCGGCGCCTCGCCATTCATCTTCCGCCTGCGGCTGGAGCCGGGCATGGGGCTGGTGTGCAACAACGTTCTGCACGACCGCGCCGGTTTCGACGATTCGCCCGCCCGACCCCGGCTACTCTATCGCGCGCGCTACTGCGAGCGGGTTGGGGGCTGAAAGGGCCGGTCATCAGCCGTGCGGGCAGTACTTGCCCTAGCCTGACCGCTTTCGACATCGCTTTCTCCGACGCCACGGGACATCTCGATCTTTGGGACGGGAAGCAGATTACGGCGGAGTCGCACATGAGCAGGGACTACTATCAGGCGGCTACCCGAATCACGCTCTGGAAGTCGGCGTGAGTGGCCGCCGGTCCTGACCTCTACAGCCTCGTTCATCCGGTCCGTCCCCCGCCTGGCTCGATTCTGGCAACCGCAAGACCCTGCAAGTTCGGGGCGAGGAACGCTACGCGGCAGCCGGCTGGGAGCCAAGCTTCAGCAAGGCCTCAGGCCGGGTGGGGGCGCAAACGCCCACCAATCGCTGACCATGATCGACATCCGTCCTGCCCGAGTCCATGGCGACCTCCCAGTCGTCCGCCAACTGTTCCATGAATATGCTTCGGCCCTGGGCATTGACCTTGGTTTTCAGGGTTTCGACGCCGAACTCGCCACCTTGCCGGGCAAGTACGCGCCACCCCGGGGCAGGCTGATTCTGGCCTGGGACGGCGGCAGGGCAGTGGGCTGCGTTGCGCTCAGGCCCCTCGATGGCGCGGCTTGCGAGATGAAACGCCTCTACGTGCAGCCGCAGGCTCGGGGTCGACAGATCGGGCGCCGCCTCGCCGAGCGCATCTGCTGCGAGGCCCGCGAAGCCGGCTACCGCCGAATCTGCCTGGACACCCTGCCGACCATGACCGCAGCAACAAGCCTCTATGCCAGCCTCGGTTTCCAGCCCGTCGCGCCCTACGTGTTCAACCCCGTCGAAGGGGCGCTTTTTCTCGGGCTGGATCTCTGAGGGGCTTTTTGGCGCCGCGGTCGCTGATGTAGGCGCCCTGGTTGAGGTACCAAATGCCCCCGCTGCCCGGCTTTTTGCTGCGCGGCCCATAATTTGGCCTTATTCTCGCAATACGCCTGACTGCCCAGCCCCTGATCGAGGAGCCTCCGCAGCGCGGTTCCCCGACTCACTCCATAGCGGTTTGACGCTGGAATCCGAACGCCTGCAACGTTTCCTGTTCCAGTGGCTGGGCGAGGGCAGTGCTGAGGAAATCAAGTCATCGACCGCACGCGCCGTCGATGTCTTCATTGCGGTCTACGGACCGCGCCCGGTCAAAACCCCTGAACCCGATTCTGGTGGATACGAGAAATCACAATGAAAGCCCAGAAGATCCACCTGCAAAGCTACCCGACGGCCACCGCGGCATCGAAAGGCGCCCTGCTGTTTGTTCATGGGGGCTACGTCAATTCCTCTTGCTGGGAATACAACTTCATCCCTTTCTTCCAGGGCAATGGCTACGATTGTTTCGCTTTGGACCTCTCCGGACATGGCCGCAGCAACGGCCGGGATTGCCTGGACGAATTCGGTCTGGACGACTTTGCCAAAGACTTGGCGTATGCGACCCAGAAGATCGGTCGGCAAACCACGCTGATTGGCCATTCAATGGGCTGCCGGGTGATTGAGCGCTTCCTGGTGGACGGGAAGGCTGAAGCCGCCATCTTCTTGTCACCCGTTCCCACCACGGGAACCATCAGCAGCGCTTTCCAACTGGCGCTGCGTTATCCAACATTCTTTCAGTCGCTCAATGACATCCTGAACGGCAACATTTCCGAGGAAGTGGCCGATTTGATGACCAAGATTTACTTCTCGCCCGACATCTCACCCATCGAGGCGCAGAAGTATCTCCCCATGGTGGGGCCAGAATCGGCGCGAGCGCTGGCGGAAATGGCGCTGCCGGAATTCAGCCTGTCGGTTCGCCGTCCCAAGTTGCCGGCGTTGGTCATCGGCGGTGTCAACGATGCGGTATTCCCGCCGTCGATGCTGCATTTCATGGGTTCGTCCTGGAATGCAGAGGTGCACCGCGTCGAAGGCGCCGGGCACATGGTCATGCTCGACCCGCAATGGGAAGACGTGGCCACGCACATGCTCGATTGGATGGGGACGAAGAACTGAGCTTTCTGGCCGACGGCTCTGAGTCGGTTGGATTGCAGCGGCGGCCGATGGTCTGAAGTGGCCGGTTCAAGGCGGAGCCAGTCCGCCAGGGCTGTGTGGTGGACCGGACCCGAACCCGACTTGGCGGATTCGGCCGTTGGAGAAGCACAAGCCATTGATTCGCTGAGTGAGCACCCCTATCTGTCTGCACTACACGAGGGGGCTGCTTGGGTCTGTGCGGTGGTGATTTTGGGCGGTGGCTGATCGGGCAATTTGACGGACAGCCGATCGAGCAGCCGCTGCAGTTCAGGTTCCGGCTCGGTATAGCGGGTGAGCACGAGG
>JBAWHH010000155.1:0-2825 GCA_049593715.1 Rhodocyclaceae bacterium | reverse complement strand
CCGACGATGCACTTGCACTCCGACTTGTAGCCGTAAAGGATGCGCACGACGTCAGCGTAGCCGCGGCCTGCGGCCTCCGCAGCAACACCGATGAGCGCGCCGCCGGAGTCGTAGGCAGCATAGAAGTTGATCGAGCCGGCGGGGGTGCTACCCTCAACCGCAGGCTGAACACCCTGCGCCGACACGTTCAAGGCGGATATCGACTCGGCCCCCGGCAACACCTTGACCACGGCGCGCTCCAGGGCAATCCGCTTGTTGTCCTGCACGGCGGTAAAGGTACCCTGGTAGGCCCCGACGATGATCAAGCCGCAGATCGTGGCGATGAGTCCGAGCGTCCGGATCATCGCCCCGGTGGGCGTAGCCTGAGCGGTGGCGATCTCGGCACTCATGATTTCACCTTCTTTTTCTTTTCTTTGCCGGCCATTTCCGTATCCCGCGGGATATAGCTCGGATTGAGCGGGTACGAAGCCGTCCTCCGGGCCGCCTTGGGCGCCCCCTTGCCGAACGGCGTCGGCTGCGTAAATTGCTCGATCAGGGGGGTCGCCGCGTTGCCGATCAATATCGCGTACATCACCCCCTCGGGCAGGCCGGAGTAGAAGCGGATCACTACTGTCAACACGCCAATCAGGGCACCGTAAATCCACATCCCGCGCGGCGTCACGGGCGAGGTCGCCATGTCCGTCGCCATGTACACCGCCCCCACCACCAGGCCGCCGGAAACCAGCATGAAGAAGGGTTCCGGGTAATGAACCGAGTCGTAAGTGTGGAGCAGCCAAGCGGTAGCAGCGGCGCTGCCAAGGACTGCCGCGGGAATCCGCCAGTCCAAGAAGCGCCGTAGCGCCAGGTAACCGCCACAAATCAGCACCAGCGCAGGGGCGGGGCCGACTGCGGCGTGACCCGTCAATGAGGTCAGCAGTTCAATAGCCGAGGTGACCGTACCTTCAAACTTCCATTGCGCCAACGGCGTGGCGCCGGTCCAGCCATCGATGTTCATCTTGGCCAGCCACTCCGTGGTGCTGGGCGGCAGCATGAACGGCCAAGCCAGCGAAGACGGGATGAACTCGGCAAAACGCCCGGGCAAAAAGGACGGCGTGTAGGCGGCGATGGCCGACGGGAACGCCGCCTGCGCAAACGCCCGGCCGACCAGCGCCGGATTGAAAACATTGAACCCGATGCCGCCGAACAGGGCCTTGCCGAGCGCAATCGCCACAAACCCCGCCACCGCGCCCATCCACAACGGAAATCCGGGCGGCAGCGTAAGTGCTAACAGGATGCCGGTGATGGTGGCGCTGTAGTCAGACAGATCGCCCGCCTGGCCGCCGAGGCGGACGAACAAACGCTCGCTCAACAGGCAGGAGACGGTGACGACGGCAATGGACGCCGCCGCAGAGATACCGAACTGGTAGATGTAGAAAGCGCAGATCGGCACCATCGATCCGACCACATTGCGCATGATCTGCTCGACGCTGCGCGTGCCCTTGACGTGGGGCGCCGTACGAATCTCGATCCGGGGAGCCATCGCGCTCATGCTGCCGCCCTTTCCCGCAGGATGGCCTTGGCCACGCGAAACTGTTGCACGAGAGGGATGTTGGACGGGCACACGTAAGTGCAGCACCCGCATTCGAAGCAGTCGCCAAGGTGGTATCGGTCAGCCATGGTCTGGTATTCGCGTTTCGCCGCCAGCGCCCCGAGAGTGGAAGGATTGAGGCCCATGGGACAGGAGACGACACATTCGCTGCACTTGATGCAGGGGAACGTCCTCATGCCTTCCCGGCCGCGCAGATCCTCACCCCGGAACACCAGCACGCCGGAGACGCCTTTGGTCACCGGCACGTCCAGGGACGCCGCAGCCTGGCCCATCATCGGCCCACCGAGAATCACTTCGCGGGAATCCGCAGGCGCCCCGGCGTAGTCCAGCACAAACGACAGCGGCGTGCCCAGCGGCACGCGATAGTCCCCCGGACGGGCCACGCCCGGACCGGTGACCGTCACCACCCGCTCCACCAGGCCCTGGCCCAAAGGCAGCAGCCGTCCCAGGGCCGTCAGGGTTCCGACGTTATTCACGACGATACCCAGCGCCAGGGGAAGCTTGCCGGACGGAATCTCGACGCCGAACAGAGACATGATCAGCATCTTCTCCGAGCCTTGCGGATACTTGGTCGGCACCGCCTCCACCAGGATGGAATTGTCCGCCGGCAGCGCACGCTCGATGGCCGCCACCGCGTCCGGTTTGTTGTCCTCCACCCCGATGATGGCCCGTTCCGCCCCCATGCTGCGCATGGCGTGACGGGTGCCGGCAATGAGGTCCGCCGCCTGCTCCACCATGACCCGGTGATCGCAAGTGAGGTAAGGCTCGCACTCGCAGCCGTTGATCAGCAGGGTGTGGACCTTGGCCTCCTTTGGCACCGCCAGCTTGGCGTGGGAAGGAAATGCCGCCCCCCCCAGCCCCACCATGCCCGAGTCCTGCACTGCCTTGATAATTTCATCAGGCGTCAGGTTGTCCATGTTGCGGGGCTCCCCCCACATGACCTCCTGGGTAGATCCCTGAAACACCCGGATCACGATGGATGGAATCCAGGGGCCGCGGGAACTGGGGCGCAGTTCGATCGCCTCCACCACGCCCGTCGCCGGCGCGTGGTGGGGGACCGATAGCCAACCGTCCGCTTCGGCGATCGGCTCACCCCGCACCACTTCCTGGCCCACCCGGACGAGCGGCTTCGCCGCCCGCCCGATGTGCTGGGACAAGGGCACGATGAGCCGGTCCGGAAACGGCAACCGCTTTATGGGCTGGTTGGCGGTGTACTTGTGCTGCGGCGGATGAATGC
>JBAWHH010000154.1:0-14738 GCA_049593715.1 Rhodocyclaceae bacterium | reverse complement strand
AAGTTCGGCTGCCGCGGCGCGAAGCGGCTGTGATCGGCGAACATGTTCGCCACGGCCAGCAGGATAACGATCGCGGCACCGATGATGGTCCAGATGGTGTTGGGGCCGGCGGGGGAGCCGTAGTCGTTGTCTTCCGGGTTCCCTGGCAACACGCAGAGCAGCAGGGACGCGATGCCGATGGCGATCATCGCCACCGCCGCCGCGACGGGCGATCCGGTGAAGACGAGGAGCAGCGGCAATAGCGGCAGCAGCACCCATTTGCCGCTGCGATTGAGGTCGTGCAGCCGCAGCACCATGTTGCGCACACCGAGCCAGAAGGTCGAGATGCAGCCGGCGGCCACGACCATGATGGCGAGGATGCCCATGGAACGGCCCACCCCGCCGAGAATAATAGCCACGATCACCGCCGCGGCGATCAGCGGCAGGTAGGCGGGCAGGGAATAGGCCAGATAGCGCAGGCGGCCGACCCGGCCTTCGAGGGAAAAGCTGAGGGGCGGCGGGGTGAACGAGCCGTCGTCCACTTCGACCCGCGGTTTCCCTGCGGTGGCGCGAACGGACGCTGCGGCGGGGACGGCGGCAGCCGCCGGGGCCCGCGCTTCCGCCTCTTTAGCCGCCAGCATGCGCGGCATGTCGACGCCGCAGGAGCGGCACAGGTTGCGCTTGGGCTGCACCGCACCGCAGGCGGGGCAAGTCATTTCGTTTTCCGCCGGGGCCGGCGCTTCCGCGACGGGCTCGGGCTTGGGCACGAGTTCCAGGGAAGGGGCGGCGGGCGCGGCCTCTGCGGCCTGCGCCGGCAGTCCTTCCACGCGCACGGCGGCGCCGGCAGCCTGGATCGCCTTGAGGTAAGCCTCCACCTGTTGGCGCCCCAGCCCGCGCTTGATCACGGTTTCGCTGCCGGCCAGCAGTAGGGCAGCGCGGTCTTCGGAGATCCGCATCAACCGGGCGAGCGTTGCGCACACGGTTTGCCGTTCAAAACCGGGCAGCAGGCCGCCCGTCAGGACTACGTCAATCGATTCGCCCACGCTTCACTCCCCTTTACCGTTGTATTGCGCGGGCCTGTTGGTCTCCAGTTCTTCGGCATGCCACGACGGTCCGCGGCCGAGGCACAGCCACGTTGAACGACCGCGAGCAATATGAGCTTTAGGCCAGGGGTCGTGGAAAAAGGGGGCTCGGATGCGTCAGTGTGAAGTCCGGCACTACGGTGCCGGCAGCGCGAGGCCGGCGCCGATCTCCGCCGCCAGCGTGTCGTCGGTGCCGGCCAACGCGCTTTCGCACATCGTGTAGAGGATGTTTTCTTCCTTGATGTTGTGCTGCTGCATGAGGATGAGCAGGGTTTCCAGGCTGCCGAGGCAGTCGTCGGCGTCGCGGGCGGCAATGGCATCGTCGATCTGCCACAGCAGGCCGCGCATCTGCACGTGCTCGTTGCACATGACCCGCGTCGGGCCGTTGCGCTGGCCGCTGTGGTGTTCGAAAGCGGGAAACAGCAGATCTTCTTCGACGCCGAAATGGGTTTCCAGGTCTTTCCGCAACACCCGGAAAGCCGTCGCGCCGCCTTCCCAGTCGCCTTGCCGCAGCCTCTCTTCCGCCGCGGAAAAATCGCGGTCGCAGTGTTTGTGGTGTTGCTGCAAGGGCTCGGTGATGCGATTCATGGGACGACGCCTACTCGACGATCTTGTTGATGGGCAATTCGATGATGCCGCGGGCGCCGGCCTGGTGCAGGCGGGGGATCAGATCCCGGACGAGCTTTTCGTCCACCACGGTGCTCAGTTCTACCCAATCCGGATCGGCAAGGGTGGACACGGTGGGGGTCGCCAGAGCGGGGAGAATGGTGAGCACCTTGTCCACCCGTTCCCGCGACACGTTCATGGACAGCAGTACCCGCGTCGCGGCGGCAATGGCGCCGCGCAGCAGCATCAGCACGCGGTCGATCTTGGCCCGCTTCCAGCCCTCCTCCAGGGCACCGTGGTTGGCGATGAAGCGTGGCGTGCTTTCCAGCACCACATGCATGATTTTCAGGTTGTTGGCGCGCAGGGACGAGCCGGTCTCGGAGACGTCCACGATGGCGTCGGCCAGGATCGGTGGCTTGACTTCGGTCGCACCCCAGGAGAATTCGACATTGGCGTTGACGCCATGCTGGGCGAGGAAGCGCCTGGTCATACCCACCGCCTCGGTGGCGATGCGGCGGCCTTCCAGGTCGCGCACGGAATCGAAAGGCGAACCTTCCTTGGAGGCCATGACCCAGCGCACGACGCCGTAGTTGGGCCAGGGCGCGCGCAGGTCGGCCAGTTCGGCGACGTCCGAATCGCTGTTTTCCAGAATCCAGTCCAGCCCGGTGATGGCGCAGTCGAGGATGCCCTGCCCCACGTAGCGCGCCATCTCCTGCGGGCGGATGAGGATGCACTGGATTTCGGCATCGTCGATGGCAGGATAGTAGGAGCGGCCCGAAATGCGCAGGTCGAAACCAGCGCGCTCGAACAGCTTCTGCGTCGTCTCCTGCAGGCTGCCTTTGGGAATGCCGACGCGCAATTGGGGGGCGCTAGTGCTCATGGTTGCTCCTGTCCTCCAGCCTTGATGGGTTTTGGCCGCGCGCAGACGTCAGTCCCGCAACTCGCGTCCGGTCAGTTTGAGGAAAACGTCTTCGAGGCTCGCCGGCCGATGCAAGTAACGCAACCGCGCCTGTCCGTCGAGATGCTCGATCAGCGGGCGGGCGTCTTCCAGGTAGCAGAACGCCGTTTCGCCCGTCACTTCGAAGCGCCGGGCGTAACGACCGGCTTCACGCTGGGCCCAGCCCTCCGCGTCTTCGCCATACACCTCCACCACCTGGGGCTCGATCTCGGCGGCGATCAGGTCCCGCGGCGAGCCCTGGGTGATGATTCGGCCGCTATCCATAATGGCGAGCCGGTCGCAGAGGCGTTCAGCTTCGTCCATGAAGTGGGTGGTGAGCAGCACCGTCTTGCCGCCGGCCAGCAGGCGCTTGAGGCGGTCCCAGATGAGGTGGCGCGCCTGGGGATCGAGACCGGTGGTGGGCTCGTCCAGCACCAGCAGTTGCGGGTCGTTGATCAGCGCCCGGGCCAGGGTCAGGCGCCGTTTCATGCCGCCGGACAGGGCGCGAATTTTGGCGTCGCCGCGCCCGCTCAGGCCGGCGAACTCCAGCAACGACGGCACCCGCGCCCGCACCGTCTTGTCGTTGAAGCCGAAATAGCGGCCGTACACGATGAGGTTTTCGGTAACGGTGAAATCCGGGTCCAGATTGTCCATCTGCGGCACGATGCCCACGCCCATGCGCGCCGCCCGCGCCTGCTCCGGCACCGCCAGTCCGCCCAGGGTGATGGTGCCGCCGTGGGGCTCGGTGAGTCCCAACACCGCCCGCAAGGTAGTGGTCTTGCCCGCGCCGTTGGGCCCCAGCAGCCCGTAGCACTCGCCTTTGCGCAGGGTGAAGCTGATCCCCGCCACGACCTCGGTATCGCCGTAGCGCTTGCGCAGTCCCTCGACGGCCAGCGGGGAGATATCAGCGGAAAGCGAGTCTTGCATCAGGGCCGCCAGTTGTTCAGCACGATGTCGCGGATGAGATGCAGGCGACGGTGGAAGAAGTGGTCCGCCCCTGGCACCACGATGACCGGCAGCTCCTGGGGCCGCGCCCAGTCGAACACGTTGGCCAGGGGCACCGTGTCGTCCTGCTCGCCGTGGATGAGCAGGGTATCCGGCGGCACCGCTTCCGCGGCGTAGGTCCGCCCGCCGGTCACGAAACCGGCGGCGAGGCCGATGAGGACGATGCGCTGGGGCGGCCGATCGGCCTGGGTCAGGCGCCGCGCTACCCGCGTCTGCACGTAACCGCCGAACGAGAAGCCCCCCAGCACCACGGGCAGGTCGCCGAAACGGTCCCGCCCATAGTCGATGACCCGCAGCATGTCTTCGGATTCGCCAATGCCGTGGTCGTGGTGGCCGGCGCTTTCGCCCACGCCGCGGAAATTGGGCCGCAGCGCCGCGTAACCGAGATCGCGCATGGCCTTGGCCAGGGTCTGCACCACCTTGTTGTGGAGCGTACCGCCGAACAATGGGTGGGGATGGCACAAGAGCGCGATTCCGCGCACCGCCGGGGGCAGATCGAGCACCGTTTCGATCGGCCCGGCCGCACCCTCGATGAGGACGCGCTGGGAAGCGGGAAGCGTCATTTTGCCGTCAGACGCGCAGGCGCTCGACGACGCGGCCGTTGCACAGATGCTCGTCGATGATCTCGTCGATGTCGCTCTTGTCCACGTACGTGTACCAGACGGCTTCGGGGTACACCACCATCACCGGGCCGAGATCGCAGCGATCGAGGCAACCGGCCTGGTTGATGCGCACCTTGCCTTCGCCGCTGAGCTTGAGCGCCTTGACGCGGTCCTTGGCGTAATCGCGCACGGCCTGGGCACCGTGGTTGTTGCAGCACGCGGAGCCGGCCTCCCGCTGGTTGCAGCAGAAGAAGACGTGGTACTTGAAGAAACTCATCGAAACCTCCGGGGCAGAACTCGGGATTATAGCCGCGCCCCGAGAGCGCCCTGGCGGCGCGGCGGGCCGGGCGGTAATCTGCAAGCCTCGCCCCCGCGGCTTTCTTGCCCCCTGCCCGACTGTGGACATCCTCGACTACCACCAGCGCAGCAAACACCACCCTCAGCGATACGCGCCGGGGCCGGGTTACCTGGACTGGGACAGCCAGCCCGATCCGTTCCGGGTGTTCGCGGGCGCGCCGCGCACGGATCTGCCGCTGCTGGCCGACGATCTACCGGCCCGCTTCGGCGACCTGCGGGCCGGGAGGGTGCCGCCCGCCGCGCCGCTAACGCGCCAAACCGTGGCGGCCCTGTTCGAGTTGTCCCTGGGCCTTTCGGCCTGGAAAAGCTATGGTGGAGCGCGCTGGGCGCTGCGCTGCAACCCCTCCAGTGGCAACCTGCACCCCACCGAAGCGTATCTGGTGACGGGCGCCCTGCCCGGCATCGCTCCGGGTCTGCATCACTATCTCAGCCGCGACCACTGCCTGGAACAGCGGGCCGCCGTGGACATGGCGGCGTGGAACGGCCTGTTCAGTGGGCGTGGCTTCTTCGTCGGCCTGAGTTCCATCTTCTGGCGCGAGGCGTGGAAATACGGCATGCGCGCCTTCCGCTACTGCCAGCACGATTGCGGCCACGCCATTGCGGCGCTGGCCTATGCCGCGGCGGCGCTGGGCTGGCGGGCCGGGCTGGTGGAGACCTTGAGCGACAACGACCTGGCCTATTTGCTCGGCACGGCCCGGGATGCCGATTTTTTCGCGGAGGAACGGGAGGCGGCGGATTGCCTGCTGTGGATCACCGTGGAAGGGGTCGCCCCGGATCCGGCGCCCCTTGTCGCAGCCATCGGCTCGGCAACGTGGTTCGGCCACGCCGCCAGGCTCAGCGCCGATCATCATCCGTGGCCGGACATCGACCAGGCCCACGCCCGGTGCGTCAAGCCCGCCACCGGCGCCGAAGCGCGTGCCGGAGAATCTCCATGGCCCGCCCCACTGGCGCCGGCCCTAGACCTGCCCGCTTCGCGCCTGTTCCGCCAGCGCCGCAGCGCGCAGGCATTCGACGGCATCGCCGAAATACCGGCCGCGGGGTTCTTTGCCCTGCTCGACGCGACCCTGCCACGGAGCGCCGCCCCCCCCTGGAACGCCTGGCCAGCAGCGGCGCAAGTGCATCTGGCCCTGTTCGTGCATCGCGTGACTGGCCTCGAACCGGGCCTGTATTTCCTGCTGCGCGACGAAGCGGACATGGCAGCGCTGCGGCAAGCCATGCGCGCCGACTGGCTGTGGCGCAAAACGGGGCCGGACCATCTGCCGCTTTACCTGCTGCTGCCCTACGACCTGCGCGCCATTGCCGCCCAGATGTCGTGCCGGCAGGACATTGCCGGGGATTCCTGCTTTTCCCTCGGCATGATCGCCGGCATGGCGGGCATGGCCGAACAGCCCTGGCTCTACCGGCGGCGCTTCTGGGAATGTGGCCTGATCGGCCAGACGCTCTATCTCGAAGCGGAAGCGGCCGGCCTGCGCGGCACCGGCATCGGTTGCTACTTCGACGACCAGATTCACCAGCTTCTCGGGCTGCGCAGCGACGATTGGCAGAGTCTTTACCACTTCACCGTTGGCGGTCCGCTGGACGACGCGCGGCTGGTCACGACGGCGCCTTACTCGGCCCGGAACGCCGAGGCCCCGTGACGGATCAAGGCCAAGTGAACGCTACTTCTGCTCCCGCAGGCGCGAAGGCGGCAAGGCGATGATCAAAGCCAACGCCAGGAACGGCCAGACCGTGGAAGCCAGCCGGGTCAGGCCGTTGAAATTGAGGAAGTGGCCCTGGTTCCAGCGCGACCAGGTTTCCAGCAGGTAGGGGTTGGGCGGAGCCAAATTGACCAGTACGGTGCCCAACAGCAGGACCAGGGCAGCGGTGGTCGCCTGCGCCTGTTTCGGCAGCAGCAAGGTCACCAGCAGAACCGATGCGCCCATGGCGGCACCGGTCATGGCCCCTGGCGTGACCCAGTCCCAGGCGCGCACCGGCCCCAGCAGAGCCGCCGCCGCAAGCCCTTTTCCGATGAAGGCCAGCACGAACAACGTGCCCAGCAGCCAGGGACTCGGCTCGCGCATCAACAGCCAGGCGAGCAGGCCGACGGAAAGCACGCCCGCCGCCACCACCATCTGCTCAGTCACAAAGTAGCGCCCTGCGGTAAAAGCGAGGGTAGGCTCCAGGTCGAGCATTCCCCGCAGGTCGCCGTTGCCCAGCAGGGGGATCTCCGGGTTCAAGGTACTCACCAGCCACACCACCAGCAGCGCAATACCAGCGTCTCCCAACGCGCCGTGCTGGATGCGCCGGGCGCGCCAGCGGGACAGAGAGCCATGTTCACGAAAGGCGCGGCCAAACGGCACGCCCATCAACGCGCCGATGAGCGCACCGAGGGCATTGCAGCCGAGGTCCACGTTGGACGGCACGCGGCTGGGCAGAAGGTGCTGGAGCAACTCCATGGAGAAGCTGAGCAGGGCCGCCGTGAGGACGGTGAAAATCACCAGGTAGCCAGGCTTCCACCGCTGGGGCAGCCCCGGCACCATCACGAGACCCAGCGGTACGTAGGCGAGCACGTTCATGCTCAGGTCGAACCACGTGTAGTAACGCGGCCAGGGGGCGGAGAGGAAGGCAAGCAGCGGCGCCCCGCTATGGACCCAGCCGGTGAAGGGATGCAGGCTGGCATAAACGATCAGCAGCGCGTAGGCGAAGGTAAGGTGGCGGGCCAAGCCGCCGGCGTTGGGTCGGACCATCAATGGGCGGCGAACAGTTGCAGCGCGTAAGGTAGCAGCAAAGCGGTGATGATACCGTTGAGGCCCATGGCAAGCCCGGCAAACGCGCCCGCCGTTTCGCTGATCTGGAAAGCCCGGGCGGTACCGATGCCGTGGGCCGCCACGCCGATGGCAAATCCCGTCACCGCGTCCTCGTCCGTGCGCAACAGCTTGAGCAAAGTCGGTCCCAATACCGCCCCGATGATGCCGGTGGTCACCACCAACACGGCGGTGAGGGAAGGCAGACCGCCGATGCGCTCCGCCACCCCCATGGCGATCGGAGCAGTCACCGATTTCGGCGCCAGGGAAAGGACGGTCGTCCGCTCACCCCCCAGCCAGTGCGCCACCGCCATCGCCGACACGGCCGCCGTGGCCGAACCGGCCAGCAGGGCGCCAGCCAACGGCCAGGCCATTTCTTTCAGCCGCGGCAACTGTGCGTACAGCGGAATGGCCAGGGCCACGGTGGCCGGCCCGAGGAGGAAATGCACGAACTGGGCGCCATCGAAATAGGTGCGATAGGGCGTGCCGGTGAGGGTCAGCACGGCGACGATCAAAGCCACCGCCATCGCAACCGGGTTCGCCAATGGATGGCCCCGCACCGATCGGGAGACGGCCACTGCCAGTTGATAAGCCACCAACGTGGCGGCCAGCCACATCAAGGGCGATGCCGAGAGATAGACCCAGACTTCCGTTAGGCGCGGCGTCACCGATCGGCCCTTTGCCGGACCCGCATCAGCAGCCGCAGGGTCAGCGCCGTGACCGCGATGGAGAGCAGCGTACTCACCAGTAGCGCGGCGGCGATGGGCAGCCAGTCGGTGCCAATGCGCTCGGCGTGGAGCAGCACGCCCGCACCCGCCGGCACGAACAGGATGGAGAAGTGCTGCAGGATGCCGCTCGACGCCTCGCGCAGCGGAGGGGGTACTTTCCCCTGGACCAGCAGCGCCAGGAACATCAGCATCAGGCCCAGGACCGGGCCCGGCAGGGGCAGCGCCAAGGCCTGCACCAGCACTTCCCCCGCCAGTTGAAAGAGCAGGAGGAAGGTCAGGCCGGTCAGCAAAGCGGCGCTCCGGACAAGGGCCGGCACGCCCCGCGCCGCGCCGGTGCGGGCGATCCGCAGCAGAGGCTGCGCTGCCGGCGGTTCAGGATCCGAGATCCGAAAGGCAAACAACCGGCATCGGGCCGGTCAGCGAGGGGAAGTGCGCAGCAGACGTTCCAGGACGCGCTTCGGCGACAGCGAAGCGAGGCTCGGCAACTCGATCGTGTCCAGCGTGTTCTTCACCAACAGCCCGAGGTCGGTATCCCCTTCCATCAGCAGGCGGCGGCTGAAGAACAGCGTATCGGGGTCTTCCTCCCGCAGCACCAGAGCGAGAAAGTCGCGGGTGGTGGCGCTGATGCGCAGGTCCGGTTCGGTCTTGTCCGTGGTGGGAACGAAACCGCGGGAAGTCATGGAAAAGCGCAGATTCAGGCCGGCGTCGGTGACGGCGATAAGCAGGCGCTTGCCGATCACCGGCTCCAGGCGATCCCGCGGCAGGATGCGGTCGAGGGCCAGATTGAGCGCACCGACCAGAACCAGGGTGGGCGGCAGTTGGGGCAACCGCGCCACCGCGCGGCCGACAGTCTGGGGAATAACGAATGCGGGCAGTTTCATGGAGCCTTTTCCGAAAGCAATTAAACGTCAAGGAGCTTGCGAGCGCTTCTGGTGGTGCGGCCGCTGCCCCGATCTTGGCCGGGTTCGCAGCACGGAAAGTGCCGCCGCGACGGAGAGAACCGCCGCGGCGAAATGGTTCGCGCCCGCGGGCGCAGCGGTCAGGCCGCAGCGGGCAGGTAGTCCAGACCCGGACGGCCGTACCAAAAACCGTTGCAGGGCTTGCCGGGCTGGAACTTGCTCAATTCAGCCACGGCAGTGGCGGGCGTCAGAATGCTGTCCAGCACGGCACGGAACACGCCGATGATCTCGCATGTATGTTGACTCTGGGGACTGATGCGCAGCACGTTCACGCCGCGCTTGCGCATGTCCGGAATCTCGCCCAACAGGTTCATCACCTGTGCCGACTGGGTCTGCACACCGTTGAGGGTGAGGAAGTCCAGGCCGTCACGGGTAGTCACCAGCAAGCCGTCGGGATCCGCGATGCACTTGAACTCGCAACTGTCCTTTTGCAGGTTGAAGTGACGGGCAGTGAAGCAGCGGGCCGAATGGGCTAGCGGTACGCGACCGTAAGCCATCACTTCCGTTTCGAGGTCAGCGAGGCCGGCATTGAGCATCGGCTGCAGCAGATCGGCAGACATCTCCGGTGGCATCACCCAGCGCGTTGCGCCCAGGCCGTGGAGCATCTTCAGGGTCTGGGAATTGAACACGTTGAGGGTCTGCCCGGCGACGAAGGACGTCTTTCCTTCGAGCAGGCGCACGGCGCCCATTTCGTTGGCTTCCACCTTGTAGCGGCCGTTTTCCGCCAGCCGGCGCAGCGCCTTGAGATCGGATTCCGACTCGATCAGCGGCAAAGAGCACAGCACCACTTCCTTGCCGGCCGCGGCCAGATCGTCCGCTACGCCCAGGTAATCATCCAGGCGCAACTCGTGGCGGCGCGAGCACACCACTTCGCCCAGGTAGACGATGTCCGCCGGCGTGTCCGCCACGCGCTTGTAGAAGTCCAGCGTTTCCTGGCGCGGCCAGTAATAGAGGATGGGGCCGAGAGATAGCTTCATTTCCAGGGTCGATGGTACGCGCCGAGGGTGTGGCTCTGGCCCTCGGACACTTTGTTCAATTCCGCCATCCAGTGCGGCGCCACGCTGTAGGTGTCGGGATTGCGCCGGCAACGGTCGATCGCTTCGCGCCACACTTTGGTCACCTGCGCCACGTAGGCGGGGCTGCGCTGGCGGCCTTCGATCTTGATCGCCTTGACGCCCATCTCCATCAACTGGGGCAACAACTCCAGGGTGTTCAGGCTGGTGGGCTCTTCGATGGCGTAATAGGTTTCGCCGCCCACTTCGTAGCGGCCCTTGCACAGCGTCGGATAACCGGTGCGCTCGCCGTCGGCGAAGCGGTCCACCAGCACGCCATTGACGCGCGTTTCCATGCCCTGGGGCGTCTGCTGCCAGCGCACCGCGCTGCCGGGGGAACAGGCCCCGTTGCAGTTGGGCGAGGTGCCGGTGGCGTAGGCGGACAAGGCACAACGGCCTTCGACCATCACGCACAGCCCGCCAAAGCCGAACACCTCGGTTTCCACCTCGGTATTGCGCACCACCTGCTCCACCTGGGCCAGGGACAGCACGCGGGGCAGCACCGCTCGCTGAACATTGAAATGCTGGCGGTAGAAGTTGATCGCTTCGTAGTTGGTGGCGGAAGCCTGCACCGACAAGTGCAGCCGCAGCGACGGATGGGTGCGCTGGGCGTAGTCCATCAGGCCGGGATCGGCCAGGATCACCGCGTCAGCGCCGAAATCCGCCGCGCGGTCCACCGCCGCCGTCCACCGCGACCAGTCTTCGCCGCAGGGATAGGTGTTCAGCGCCAGCAGCACCTTGCGCCGCCGGTCGTGGGCATAGCGAATGCCTTCGCGCAACGAACTGTCGTCGAAGTTGAGGCCAGTGAAGTTGCGCGCATTGGTTTCGTTGCGAAACCCGGCGTAGACGCAGTCGGCGCCGTTGTCCACGGCGGCTTTTAGGGCCGGCAGACTGCCTGCAGGGCAGACCAGCTCGAACTTTTCGGCAGGGGTCACCAGAGGGAGGAATGCGGGAAAAAAGAGTGCGCAACTATAGGGGGGGGCACGGCTGCCAGGCTTGACGTAGGTCAAAACGCCCTGCGGCTTTCCGGACTTGTGGCTTTGAGCGCCCGAGCGTTTCTCTCGACTTTTCGTGGGTTTGCGCACGCTCGCGGGTTCAAGCCGCCCATCGTCCGCTCCGATAACCCCGCCAGACGACGATTCGATCCTCCGGCCAGCCTCTCGCAGCTACCGCCGTCCGGCCGAGCACCAAACGGAGAAAAGCGGCAATGCAACGCTACACACTGACCGAATACGCGGACGCGTCGCCCGAGACGCGGGAAGTCTACGACGACTTCATGCGCACCACCGGTGCTTCGTCCGTACCGATCTGGCTCAAGAGCCTGGGCCACAGCGCCTCGTTGGCACAGGCGTACTGGGAACGGGGGAAAGGAACGCTGTTCGGCGGCAGCCTGCCCCTACCGCTGAAGGAGATGATCGTGTTCGTCGTGTCCGCCCGCAACGGCGCCCGCTACTGCACCGCCTGCCATGCCCAGAACGTGCTCAGCCTCGACAAGTCGCTGGCCTTCGACGATTTGCAGTCGTACCTCAAATCGGACGCTGGCGCCAAGCTCCCGGCCTACTACCGCAGCGTGGTCGCGTTTGCCGCCAAGGTAGTGGCCGACCCCAACGCGCTGCAAGACGAAGATTTCGAAGAGCTGATGGACGAAGGTTTCAGCAAGGAAGAAATCTGCGAAGTCATCGCCGTGGTGGACTTGGCGACCATGTTCAACATCTACACCAGCTCCCTGAAACTGGATCTGGATCCGAACTACCGCGCCATTCTCTGAACCCTCCCGACAATGCCACGCCGGGCGGCACCGTTCTCTACGCCATGAATCTGGGACACGACTGGAACGACCGCGCGCTGCAGCAACTCGTGCGCTACGAGGCCTTGTTCAAACTGCTGGACGAAATTCAGGGGATGGAGCAGATCGCCGAACTAGTCCAGCCCATCGCCCGGCAGTGGAAACATTTCGCCAGGGTGGCGAGTTGGCGCCTGGTGGTGGCCGACGGCGAGAGCTTCACGGTCATCGACGGCAGCCGCGGCGAAGCCAGCGTGACCGACGCCTCCGCGCTCTCGGAATGGGACGCCTACAACTGGCTCATGCGGCGCCCGCGCCTGTTGCGCATGGCAGTGCCGCCGGAAGGCCCGCCCCCGCCGGACTTCCTGGCGGGCAAGGCGGTGGGCGAAATCATCGTGCTGCCGTTCTTTCGCGCCTCAGGCTGCATCGCCCTGCTCAGCGCGGCAGCGCGCCATGAACCCTTCGGGGATCTCGACACCAAATTCCTGCGCATCTTCGGCAGCCATTTCGCCGACCGCGTGTCGGACATCCTCTACCGCGCCCGCACCACCCGCGCCCTGGTGGAAAAGGCGACCCAGGACGCCCTGACCGGCCTGCTCAACCGCGGCGCCATCATCGAGCGGCTGCAAAGTGTGCTGGCGCTGTCGCGCCGCACCGGCGACCCCCTCAGCGTCGTCCTGTGCGACATCGATTTCTTCAAACTGATCAACGACAGCCACGGCCACCTCGCCGGCGACAAAGTGCTGCGGGAAGTCGCCGGCCGGCTCAAGACCCAGGTGCGGGAAGGAGACCACCTGGGCCGCTACGGTGGCGAAGAATTCCTCGCCGTGCTTTACCCCTGCGCCGCCGCCGACGCGGTGAAAGCGGCGGAGCGTTTCCGCCGCGCCGTGGCGGACGCGCTGTTCCCGCTCCAGCCCGGCGCCACTCCCTTCCTGCCCGTAACCATCAGCCTCGGCACGGCCTGCAAAGTGGGGGCCGACAGCCCCCGCCTCGAAGACCTGCTGAAACGGGCGGACGACGCCCTCTACCGCGCCAAAGCCGAAGGCCGCAACCGGGTGATGGCGGCAGAAGACTTGGCGAACGACTGAGCCAGCCGGCGCTCACGACAGCGCCGGGCCGCCCCCGACTGCGCGGGTGCTTCCTGCAACTTCATCCTGATCGACGAGGCATCGCGACGGGAGAGCAGATCCAAGTCGGCTTGCTGCGATCAATTGGTCGCCAGCGTCCGGCATTCCAATGCCAGGCCCATGATCTTGGTTTTGCTGGCGTTGTGATGAACAACCAGCCGCGAGCCGATCTTCCCCACCGGACAACTGACCGCCGTATGCCATTTGTCGCAGTGGGTGTGCTTGTCCTCCACCGCGCTGCTGCCGCGGGAGACCGCCAGCGGCGAGCGGCTATTGACGGTCGCCGGCCAGATGCGGATGCCTTTGAGCTTGTTGTCGCTGGTGTCGCGCTTGTCGGTGGTGCACGCCTGGATCTTGTAGATCCAGTTGTCGCTTCCCGCCAGCCGCACATCTTTCTTGTTGCCGGGGGAACTGCAGGGCTTCTTCCCGATGTGGGTATAGGCGCCCTCGAGGACAATCTGCGGACGGTTGATGTCCTGGGTGTTGAAGTCCTTGGTGTCCAGAATCAGTTTGCAGGGTTCGTCGCCGTCTTCGTACCACTCGATGGCCGTCAGCCCGCGCAATCCGCTGCTCGCCCCGAGGGTCGAGTTGGCGCCAGCGTATCCGGATACGGCGGTAAACGTTGGGTCGTTGGTCAGCGTCACGCTCTGCGCCTGGGCAACACCAGGCGCAGATCCCAGAACCATGGGCGCCATCGCCACTGCTGCCAAGAAAGGGAAGCGTTGGCGGGGGCCGAATCGGGCCGCCAGGGCCCGCCTTGGGCTCGATCCGATCGGTTCGCTCGCAGTAGCGCGCGCAGCCGGGTGATGGGAAACAACGGGAAAAGCGCGAAAGCCGATCAGTTTCATCCTGTCCTCCTCCTGTGGGAAAACCGCCGGGTCCGGGGCGCGACCACTTTGCGGCCTGCGCCCGTGCCCGAGGCTGTTTGTGTTCCAGGCCGAACCGCCTTGCGCTACAACGGCGGCTCAGCCCGCCCTGGAAGCATAGGAAGGTCCGCTTCCCGGCATCGCCCTAATGCGGCCTAGAAGCCCTCGACCATGCGCGGTAGGGCGAAAGTGGTAGCCGTCTCAGGAGGGAATGGCCGCAAGCGGGCGATGCGGCAGACGATTTGCGGCCGCGCTGCCGTCCGCCGCTGCCCGGCGCCAACCGGGACGTTCGTTCGCGCTCACCCTCCGGCCAGCAGTGCCGCCAGTTCCGCCTCGATTTCGCTGTCGGTCCTGCCCATCGCCCGCAGCAGGCCGACGTAGTTGTTACCCACGGTGTTCGAGTACGGGTGCTGGATGCCCAGGCTGGAGAGAAGGATCCCCAGCGCCCGGCGGATCAGCAGTTCGGCTTCGGCCAAGCGGCTGACATCCTCAAGCAGTCGGCCGAGGTTGTTGAGGCGGATAGCAACTTTTAGGTGATCCGCCCCGAAGCTCGCCTCGTCGATGGCCAGCGCCCGCCGCATCAGCGGCTCGGCTTCGTCTAGCCGGTCGGTAGCCTGGAGCAATATGGCCAGGTTATTGAGGTTGACCGCCACGTCGGGGTGATCCGCGCCGAGGCCGGCCTCAACGATGCCCAACGCCCGGCGCATCAGCCCCTCCGCCTCGCCCAGCCGGTTGGTGGCCTGGAGCAATTGAGCCAAGTTATTGAGTTCGATCGCGACTTTGGGGTGATCTGCCCCAAAACGCTCCTCGACAATGGCGAGCGCACGGCGAAGCATCGGCTCAGCTTCGGTCAAGCGGTTCGTGGCCCGAGG
>JBAWHH010000153.1:0-1757 GCA_049593715.1 Rhodocyclaceae bacterium | reverse complement strand
GCCCAGTTCAACGCCGCAACGATCGAGCATTGGTGGGTAAAGCCGTTGGGCGAAGTTGAGCCCCGCGGAAAGTGGTCGGCCCCTTGGTTCGAGGGCCGAGCGATCGTGGTCTCCTGGGCAGCCCCGTTGCGCGGGCAGCCAATAGGGCTCGCGCCGCCTTGTCCGGCGCTCGCTTCTCCAAAAAAAACCCTGGCCGGTCACCCGGCCAGGGCGGGGGCTCCTCCTCCCTAGTTGTCTAGTGCTTGGCTGCGGTCGCGGCGCCGAAGCCCGTCTGGGCGCGGACGTATTGGTCTTCGAATGCCGCCTTCTCCTGCCCCGCGCGAACGGTGGAATCCAGCTTGGAGAACACGAACGCGAACAAGAAGGCCAGAGGCATGGCGAACAGCGCCGGCTGGGTGTAGGGGAAGATAGCCGACTTGAAGCCCAGCACATCCACCCACACCGACTTGGACAGCACGACGAAGACCACGGCGGAAACCAGCCCGCCATAGCCGCCGGCCAGCGCACCGCGGGTGGTCAGCCCTCGCCAGTACAGGGAGAGGATGAGCACCGGGAAGTTGGCTGCGGCGGCGACGCCAAAGGCCAGTCCGACCATGAAGGCGATGTTCTGCTTCTCGAACAGGATGCCGAGGACGATGGCGACCAGCCCCAGGCAAATGGTGGCGATCCTGGAAACGCGGATTTCTTCCGCCTCCGAGGCCGTACCCTTCTTGATGACCCGGGCGTAGAGATCGTGGGAGATGGCGGATGCGCCGGCCAGAGCCAGCCCTGAAACCACGGCCAGGATGGTGGCGAAGGCCACCGCCGCCAGGAAGCCGAGGAGCATGTCTCCGCCCACGGCCTTGGCCAAGTGCATGGCAACCATGTTGCCGCCGCCGATGAGCTTGCCGCCGATGCTTTCGCCCTCGAAGAAGGAAGGGTTCTGGCCGACGATGATGATGCCGGCGAGGCCCATGAGGAAAATCACGTTGAAGAAGTAGGCGACGAAGCCGGAAGCGTAGAGCACCGATTTGCGCGCCTGCTTGGCGTCGGTCACGGTGAAGAAGCGCATCAGGATGTGGGGCAGGCCGGCGGTGCCGAACATCAGGCCAAGTCCGAGGGAGATGGCCGTCACCGGGTCTGCCAGCAGGCTGCCGGGGTACATCAGCTTTTCGCCGAGCTTGTGCACAGAGACGGCGCTCTGCATCACCTTTTCGTAAGAGAAATCGAACTGGCTCATCGCCAGGATCATCACCAGCGTACCCCCGGCCAGCAGCATGCAGGCTTTGATGATCTGCACCCAGGTGGTGGCGACCATACCGCCGAAGGTAACGTAGACCACCATCAGGATGCCGACGGCGAAGATGGCGATGTTGTAGTCCAGGCCGAACAGCAGCTTGATAAGCTGGCCGGCGCCGACCATCTGGGCGAGCAGATAGAAACAGACCACCGTCAGCGACGAGATGGCCGCCATGGTGCGCACCTTGCCCTGGTCGAGGCGGTAGGCGGTGATGTCGGAGAATGTGAACCGGCCCAGGTTGCGCAGGCGTTCGGCCATCAGGAACAGGATGATGGGCCAGCCGGCGAAGAAGGCCAGCATGTAGATGTAGCCGTCGAAGCCCTGGGTATAGACCATGGCGGTCAGCCCGAGCAGCGTGGCCGCGGACATGTAGTCGCCGGCGATGGCCAGCCCGTTCTGGAAGCCGGTGATGCCGCCGCCGGCGGTGTAGAAGTCGGCGGTGGATTTTGTGCGGTTGGCCGCCCAGTAAGTGATCCCC
>JBAWHH010000152.1:0-3009 GCA_049593715.1 Rhodocyclaceae bacterium | reverse complement strand
ACGCTCCCCTGTGTGATTACTATGCGGCGACCTTTCAGCGTCTTTACAGCGTGCTGGTGGCCCGCACCGCCAGGGTCGTTGAGACCTCTTGTCAGGCGCAAGGGGCGGAGGCCTGCGTGTTCGAGATCACTTGGTAGAACGGCAAGTCGCGCAGATTGGCGTAGTGCTGCGCACGACAGTGCAGGCTGGGCGGGCGTTCTTGATGAACGTTTTAGCCCTTTGGGACGGACAGCTTGCGGATGCAGAAATCAAAATGGGGTTGGCGTAGCCAACCCCATTTTGTCGTTTGGTAGGGGCAGTAGGGATCGAACCTACGACCTACGGATTAAGAGTCCGCTGCTCTACCAGCTGAGCTATACCCCCTGAATTTTGCCCGCTCAGGGCGCCCGCATGGGCGCAACAAACACCGGGCTGTTGGTAGGCCGTGCAGGATTCGAACCTGCGACCAACGGATTAGAAGTCCGCTGCTCTACCAACTGAGCTAACGACCCCGAAAGACGCGCATTATAAGGGGCGGCCGTAGCACCGTCAAACCGGCCGCCGGAGCGAAACATTTCCGTTCTTTGCGGCAGGCTTTGGCTCAAGGCCCGGTGCGATTTTGTCGCCATGTCGGGGCGACCGCGTGCTCGGCTGAGGCCTACTCCAGGTTCTGCACTTGTTCTCGCATCTGTTCCACGAGCAGCTTCAATTCAAGGGCAATGTTGGTGAGTTCGACTGCCACCGCTTTCGAAGCCAGCGTGTTCGCCTCGCGGTTCAGTTCCTGCATCAGGAAATCCAGGCGCTTACCGGCAGCACCGCCGCGGTCGAGGACGCGGGTTACCTCGTCCAGGTGGGCAGTCAAGCGGGAAAGCTCCTCCGCGACGTCGATACGGGCTGCAAACAGTCCAACTTCCTGGCGGATGCGTTCTTCGTCCGCGCTCGCCAGCGCCTCCCGCAGCTTGAGCGCAAGTTTCTCCTGGTATTCCGATACCAGAATCGGCAACTTGGGCTCAACTTGGGCGACCAATTGGCGCATCCGGGTCACCCGCTCGCGGATCATCGCGGCCAGTTTCTCCCCCTCACGGCGCCGGCTTGCCAGCATTTCGTTCAGTACGCTGCTGGCCAGCGCCAGGCATTCGCTTTGAACAATGTCTGGCGGCAATGCCTCTTCGCCAAGCATTCCTGGCCAATGGAGGATTTCCCCCACCGAAAGTGGCGGCGCTTCGGGAAAGGCTTGTGTCACCGCAGTTTGCCAGTGCCGGAGTTGCTGCAGGACTTCCTGGCTGAGCGTCGCTTCCCGGCGAGTTCCGACCGCCGAAAGCAGGTTCAGCCGGCACTCCACTTTGCCTCGCTGTACCCTGCCGGCGATAAGTTCGCGCAATTGGGGCTCAATTGTGCGCAGTTCATCGCCGATACGAAACCCTAGATCCAGGAAGCGTGAGTTGACGCTCCGTATTTCCAGGTGAAGGACGCCGCGGCCGACATCACGAGATGCTGCGGCATAGCCGGTCATGCTAAGGATCATGGGAGCTTCCGTGAGCTTTGGCTTTACAGGGCCGGAAACGGCTTTAGAATCCAGCAATCTATCACAGGCTCCCAGACGATGCCGCCCCAAGCCAATACCCCGCTTCCCAGCGGGTTGCAGATCGACCAGTACCGGATCGAGCGACAGTTGAGCCTCGGGGGCTTTTCAATCGTATATCTCGCCACTGATAGCGCAGGTACTCCTGTGGCAATCAAGGAGTACCTGCCGAACTCGCTGGCCTTGCGTTCGGAAGGCGAAATCCTGCCCCAGGTGACGGAGGAGAACCAGGCGGCGTTTCGCTATGGCATGAAGTGTTTTTTCGAGGAAGGGCGGTCGCTCGCCAAGCTGCAGCATCCGAACGTTGTGCGGGTCACAAACTTCTTTCGCGCCAACGAAACGGTGTATATGGTCATGCAGTACGAGCGGGGCGCCAACCTGCAGGACTACATCCGCAAGCACAAGGGCCTTATTCGGGAAAGCTTCTTGCGCGGCCTGTTTACCCGACTGCTGAATGGACTGCGGGAGGTGCACTCCCACAAGTTGCTGCATCTCGACATCAAGCCGGCGAATATCTACCTGCGCCAGGACGGCGCGCCGGTGCTCCTGGACTTTGGCGCTGCCCGCCAGACTTTGGTGAACACCGGGGCTCCCATGCTCAAGCCCATGTACACACCAGGCTTTGCCGCGCCGGAGCAGTACGATAGCCGCGACATGCTCGGGCCGTGGAGCGATATCTACAGCATCGGTGCCACCATGTACGCCTGTCTCGCGGGTCAGGCGCCCCAGGCCGGTGACTCTCGCGTCGAGGATGATCAGGTGGTGCCCGCGAACCAATGCTGGGCGGGCAAATACTCCCCGCAACTGCTGCGTACCATCGACTGGTGCATGAGTCTCGACCACCTTGAGCGCCCCCAGAGCGTATTCACCCTCCAGAAAGCCCTGGCGAGCCGGGACCACGGGGTTGGGCCCCCCGCCCAACCGCCGGGCGGGTTCCTCCATCGCATTCGCCGGCTGGTGACGAAGTGAAGTTCTCCGTCTATCAGGAAAGCCGCACCGGCAAGCGTGCGAACAATCAGGACCGCCTTGCCTATTCATACTCCTCGGATTCGGCCCTGCTGGTCATCGCCGATGGCATGGGGGGGCATCTGCATGGCGAAGTGGCCGCCCAGATCGCCGTGCAGTACATCACCGAGGCCTTTCAGGCGGAGGCGACGCCCAAGATCAACGATCCGGTCCAGTTCTTGACGCGCTGCCTCACCAGTGCTCACCATGCAATACTGGACTATGCCCATGATCGCTGGCTGCCCGAGGCGCCGCGGACCACCTGCGTTGCCTGCGTAATCCAGGATGGCCGTGCCTGCTGGGCCCACGCGGGCGATTCGCGCCTGTACCTGATCCGCGATGGCCGCATCCATGCCCAGACGCGCGATCACACCCGCGTCCAGATGTTGCTCGACGAAGGCTTGATCTCCGAGGCCGAGGCCGTCACCCACCCCGGCCGAAAC